>JBAZTQ010000021.1:0-35269 GCA_041661845.1 Kiritimatiellales bacterium
AGCATCAGCACGGAAAGCGGATAATAAATCATCGGTTTGTCATAAACCGGCAGCAATTGTTTGCTGACCACCCGCGTCAGCGGATGAAGTCTGGTCCCGGATCCGCCAGCCAGAATAATGCCTTTTCGCATAGGTTCAGTCTCCGTTTAACTTAAGATTTCCCCAGCCGTTCTCCAGCATATTCTTCCGAACGAATCGGGCCCCACCACCACTCATTATCCAAATACCACTGGACGGTGCGGCGGAGACCGCTGTCGAAATCCTCCTGCGCGCGCCAGCCAAGTTCCGTTTCGAGCTTGGTTGCATTGATCGCATAGCGCCGGTCGTGGCCGGGGCGGTCTTTCACGAACGTGATCAAATCTTTATAGTTTCCGTTCGGGCGCGGCTTCAGTTCATCCAGAATTCTGCAGATCGTTTCCACCACCTCCAGATTGGTCCGCTCGTTGCGGCCGCCGACGTTATAGGTTTCGCCGGAAACGCCCTTTTCGACCGCCAGCACCAGCGCCCGTGCGTGATCTTCAACATAGAGCCAGTCGCGGATGTTGTCGCCCTTCCCATAGATCGGAAGAGGTTTTTGATCCAAAGCATTCAGGATCACCAGCGGAATCAGCTTTTCCGGAAAGTGGTAAGGGCCGTAGTTGTTCGAACAGTTCGTGATCACGGTCGGCAAGCCGTAGGTGTGGTGCCAAGCCATCACCAAATGATCGCTGGAGGCTTTACTCGCTGAATACGGCGAGCGCGGATCATACGGCATGGTCTCTTCAAACAATCCTTCTGCGCCCAGCGAGCCGTATACTTCGTCTGTCGAAATGTGATGGAAGCGAAAAACCTGTTTTCGATCATTGGGAAGTCCGCTCCAATATTCGCGGGCGCAGTCGAGCATCGTATAGGTGCCGACAATATTGGTTTCAATAAACGCCGCCGGGCCGTCGATCGAGCGGTCCACATGTGATTCGGCCGCCAAATGCATCACCGCATCCGGCTGGAATGCAGCAAAAAGCCCGGCGATTTTTCCCCGGTCACAAATATCCGCCTGCGCAAACCGGTAAAGCGGACTGTCAGCAATTTCCTTCAGTGATGCTGTATTGCCCGCGTAGGTGAGCTTGTCGATATTCAGCACGCCGACGCCTTTTTCTTTCACCAGATAGCGGCAAACCGCTGAACCGATGAACCCTGCGCCGCCCGTCACCAGTATATTTTTCATTTCACCAGTACTTTTGTTTCCGCAATCAAAGAAGCGCGGTGCTCCGTGACAAAGTGCTCCGGCTCGATATCCCGGTTTTTGAAAAGGTTAATCCCCTTTTGCTTAAGCGCCGTATTTCCCAGAATTGAATTTGCCGGACAACATGCCGAAGTCGGATATTCCGCCTTTGTGCAAGGCGCAATCCGGCAAGGCACGTCCATTAAGCTCAAGAAGCGGGACGCCAGATCAAATATAACCGACACCCGGCACCTAGACATGATGATACTCCCGGTACCATTTCACAAACTCAGGGATGCCTTCTGCAATCGGCGTGTGCGGCACATAGCCCAGTTTTTTCCGGGCTTTGGAAATATCGGCATAGGTAACCGGTACATCGCCAGGCTGCATGGGAAGCATTTCCATTTTCGGTTCGACGCCCAGCGTCTCCGCAATCAGACGAATCATATCCATCAGATTTTCCGGCTTGTTGTTGCCGAGGTTGAAAATCTCATACGGCTCAAGTCCGGCGGCGAACAGCGATGCTTTGACGCCGGAAACGATGTTGTCAACATAGGTGAAGTCTCTCTTCATATCGCCATGGTTAAAAACCTGAATCGGCTTCCCTTCCAGCAGGTTCTTCGTGAAAAGCCAATAGGCCATATCGGGCCGGCCCCACGAACCGTACACGGTAAAAAAGCGCAGGCCGACCGTCTGTAACCCGTACAAATGCGTGTAGGTGTGGCTCATCAGTTCGTCGGCTTTTTTTGTGGCCGCGTAGAGGCTGATCGGACTGTCCACCGGATCGGATTCGCTGAACGGAACCTTTTTGTTGCCGCCATATACACTGGAGCTGGAAGCATAAACCAGTCGCTGAATATTTGCATGCCGGCAGGTCTCCAGAATATTTAAATGCCCTTCCAGATTGGCCTTCTGATAGGCAAACGGGTGTGTAATCGAATAACGCACGCCGGCCTGCGCCGCCAAGTGGCAAACCCGGTCAAACTTATGCTCCCGGAACACTTTGCCGAGCAGTTCATAATCCGCCAGATCACCTTTGATACCTGTGTAGTTCTTACGTTTTTCCAGCGACGCATGGCGGTCTAACTTCAGCTGCACACCATAGTAATCATTGAAATTGTCTAGACCGACCACTTCATGCCCGTCGTCCAGCAGCGAATGCGCCAGATGCATCCCGATAAACCCCGCCGTCCCGGTAACAAATATTTTCATAACCGCTCCGTTGAAAAGCTGCCGCCCGCAGTCGCTCGGGATATTCCGCCCGAAACCTTCCTTTTCAACTCTTCTATGTGTTTCGCAGTCAATTGCGAAATCTCTATCTCACGCGGCGGGCTCCAATGTCTCCATCGGCACTTCGGCCTCAACCTGCGTTCCCATCAGATCCATCAAAATCTTAACGCGCTCACCGCCCGGGAGCACCTGCGTCACTACAGCACGCAATCCCCGCATCGCCCCGTCGGCGATCACCGCTTCGTCACCGGCCTTCAGTGCGGACTCTTGGATCACAATAACGCCGTCCGCCTCACGGCGCAGCGCATCCACCACAAAATCAGGAACCTGCGAGCATTCGCCTGAAAAGCGGACAAGTCCTCGTACCCCGTAGGCGCTGGACACGGCGCGAAGCATGGTAAACACATCAAAGCGGGCGAAAAGATAGCCAGGAAACAGAGCTTCTTCGAACCAGACTCTCCCCCTCTTGGTGTTGCGCTGAAACCGGATGCGCGGACAGAAAACTTCGACCCCGGCCAGCAGCTCTAAACGCCCGGCAGCAATATGTTCCCGCTTCGGCTGCGTGCGAACACACAGCCAATGAGGCACCGTTAGAGATGACGGGGTTTGCTCCATCGCATTTATTCCGGTTTTATGAAGTTAAGCGCAAAAGGCAGAAGCGCGCCGGCACGCTTCTGCCATCCCTGCAACCGTTCAATCCGTTCGGTAACGAATGCTTTCTGCTCCGGGGCTTCTTCAGCCAAAAGGCTCTCAATCCGCGACATCCGCTCTTTGCCTTTATCCAGATGCGGATACACCTGCTCCTTAACAAAACCGGCTACGATCTTACGCAACTCGGCTTCCGCCGTAAAAAAATCCCGGCGGTCGCCCGCTACATAAACCGGATTAACCGCACCAAACGAACGTAGAATCTTGAGCCCCTGACTGGTTGAACCTTTGCTGATCTTCAGCTTGCTCATCAGATCATCAATGCACATCGGTTCAGGGGAAATAAAAAGAACGCCATAAAGCTCCCCGACCGAACGCGGCAGGCTCAGCACCCCGGCGATACGGACAAAGATATCGACAACCTCTTTTTCAAGCTCCGAAAGAGCCGCACCCATGATCGTTTCCTTCATTGGTTCAGATTGTTCAAATAATAATGAACAAACCGGGGTTTAACAAGTTAAATTGCCGTAAAACCAATGTGTTATAACTGTTCAAGTTTAACACATTTTTTATTTTTTACCGGGAGTTTAACGAACTCACGGGCGCAAAAACTACCGTGTAACACGGGTAGTTCCGTCAGGGCCGGTCAGAACACGGACACGCTCGCCCACCGAATACATGACATCGGCTTCCTGCACCACTGCAAGGGTTGTACCGCTGTCGAGTTTGACGGTGATTTCGAGTCCGGTCTTGTTGGTGAGTTTTTCTTCGGCCACCGCGCCGCCGACCGCGCCGATCGCCGCGCCGCCAAGCGCCGCCAGAACCTGACCTTTGCCGCCGCCGATTGTACTGCCCAGTACACCGCCCGCGACGCCGCCCGCAACCGGGCCGACCGCGGATTTCGTACCTTCGATCTGCACATTGCGAACAGCCTGAACCGTACCCATCTGTACCGTTTGCGTACGGCGAGCCTGATCACGGGAATAGACTTCGCCGGAGTTACTGGATGCGCAGCCGGTCACCAACGCGGAAACCGCCAGAAAAGTAACGAAGCGGGATAAGCTCATAACATCCTCCTTGTTTGGCGGACGTTATTATAGCGCAGGTTCCAATGTTTGGAAACTGTCCGCGCCGACTTTCTCTAACTGCGGTTGCCTGATCAGACGGTCTTCGGCTTTTTGATAAGCATCTGAACAATCATGATCAGATTGCTGGTCGTCCAGTAGAGAACGAGACCGGAAGGCATGGTGTAGAAGAAAAACAGCATCATGATCGGCATCATGATGGCCATCATTTTCTGCTGCTGAGGGTCGCCCGCGCTCGGCGTCATTTTCTGCTGCCAGACCATCGTGGCAGCCATCAGAATCGGCAAAATGTTAAGAGGAAGGCCGAACGGCAACATCCCCGCAAAGAGATTTTCCGGCTCGGAAAGGTCGCGCACCCAGAGGAATTTCGAGAAGCGCAGTTCGACGGCGCTGCGCAGTACCACAAACAGCGCAATGAAAACCGGAATCTGGATGAGCATCGGCAGACAGCCGCCCAGCGGATTGACCTTGTTGTCTTTATAAAACTGCATGGTTTCCTGCTGCATGCGCTGCGGGTTGTCTTTGAACTTTTCGCGGATTTCTTTGAGCTGCGGCTGAAGCGCCTGCATTTTCCGCATGCTTTCGGTGCCTTTGTGGGTGATCGGCCAGAAAATGACGCGAACGATGACGGTGAGCAGCATGATGGCAACGCCGTAGTTGCGCACCACTTTTTCGAGCGCTTTCAGTCCCCACAGCAAACCGGTTTTGATCGGATACATGACGGGGTTCATGAATTTCCAGAAGCCCACGCTTTTGAATTCCATAACCTCGACCTGATCCATTCCTTGTGTCTTAAGGAAGGAATAGTCTTTCGGGCCGATATAGACACGGGTCGTGCGGCTGACGGTTTCGCTGCCGGCGACCAGCTCCGAATTGAACCGAAGGGCTGCGGCCACTTCAACCGGCACATTTTTTTTGCCTTCGCCTTCGCGGCGGAGGGAAAGATCAAAGGCGCCGACGGCGCTTTCGGGTGTGAGTATCTGCACAAAAAATTTGTTTTTGGCAGCCACCCAGTCAACCGGGCGCGGCGGAATCATATCCGGAGTCGTCGTGCGCAGCCCTTTTTCAGGGGAACTGTCGCGGAAAAATTTACCTAACGATCCGCCCCAGTGATGAACACCTTCGACGGGTGTAGAGGAGTCAACGCCCAGCGTAACAACCCCCGCCATCGCGGTGGTTCCTTTGGCTTCCGCCATCGAACCGGTCGGCAGGCGCAGTTCAGGCAGAGCCCACGGCGCAGTCCCGCTGTTGACAAAGGAGTCTGCAACAGTCAGCAGATAATCGCCCTGAAGCTTGAGAGTGCGCTTCAGAAAGCGTCCGTCGCCGAGCGCCGCCGTGTAACGCAGTCCGTCGGCGGTTTTTTCCAGCACTCCGGCAGGCACCGGCAGACCGGCATAGCGCAAAGCGGGAGCGGATTCGAAATCCAGAACGACCGGACCGCTGCCTTTACGGTTTTCGGCGGGATAGTTTTTCAGCACAGCGGAAACCACTGCGCCGCCGTAAGAAGAAACCGTCAGTTCGATATCGTCATTGGAAAGCGTCATCCTCTGCTCGGGAGCGGCGGGCAGTGCGGCTTCCGGCGCTTTTGTAACGGCAGCTTCGGCGATGGCGGGCGCTTTTTCCGTCAGAGCCGGAACAGCCGGCACTTCAGCGGCGGCGGGGGCGGCAGGAGCCGTTTGCTTTACTGGCTGCCCGGGTCTTGGAAAAAATTTCTTTTCCAGCGCCGGATAGAAATTCATCCAGGCAAACATCAGCGCCACGAGGATACCGACAATAATAAAATCGTTCTTCTTCATAATACATCTCTTTCGTTCAAGTCGTTAAAACGCCCTCCGGGGCTCGTTGAAATCGTTCAAGTCGATTTCAGATCTCTGTCTTTGGTTTCTGTATTCCTGACTCCTGACTTCTGATCCCTGACCTCTGGAACGGGATCGAACCCGCCGGGATTCCACGGATGACACCGGCAAATCCGCCGGAAACTCAGCCAAAGGCCGTAAACTATGCCATGCTTCTGAATCGCTTCAATCGTATAATCCGAACAACTGGGATAAAAGCGGCAGCAGGCCGGCTTTATGCGCGAAATGGTTTTCTGGTAAATCCGGATCAGACCTATTAGCAGGCGTTTCATTTTTTCAACAGCCCCGCTTTTTCAGCCAGCCGGAGAAACTCGTATTCTACGTCAGCATAAGAGGCGGCGAGCAGATTGCGGCGGGCGATAATAACCAGATCGGCGGATCCCGAAAGCTCTGCGCGATGCCGGCGGAAAATTTCGCGCAAACGGCGGCGGGCCAGATTGCGGTCTACCGCGCGGTTGCTGACTTTTTTGCTCGTCACAACGCCCAGCCGCAGAGCGGCGTCCTGCCCCGTACGGAGCCAGAACACCATGTAGCGTCCGACAAAGTTGCTTTTTTGCGCAAAAGCCTCCCCGAACAGGGAGGCTTGAATCAAGCGCTGCTTTTTTGAAAGCGTTCTCGAATCCACCGGTAAGTCCTCCGGTGACAGTATTTTATGCATCGCAAACGGTCAGGCGTTTACGGCCCATGCGGCGGCGGTTAGCCAGAATTTTGCGACCGTCTGCTGTTTCCATGCGGGCACGGAATCCGTGTTTGCGTGCGCGTTTAATCTTCGAAGGATGCCATGTACGTTTCATTGTTCAATCTCCACTGAAATTCAAAAAGAGCGCAAACCCTGCCAAGTTCGTTCACCGCTGTCAACCCCTTAACCGCTAAAACGGCGCCGCCGTGCCGATCTTGGTATTAATGGCGGCTTCGGCGATGGAACGTCCGTCGATCAGCACCGGCTGTTTGCGGACGCGCCAGACGCGGCGCTTGGTTTTGGCCACCAGATTATGTCCCGGTATAAATATAAGAAGTTTTTCCTCCAGCCTGGCCAGCATCCACATCAGCGGGTAGACCAGCAAGGCAAAGGCGTTCAGTTTGGTATAGTGGTAAAATTCTTCGGTTCCGGTGTTTTCGCCGGGCATGTTATAGGGGCCGTGAGCCATCTTATTGGCGGCGGCTTCACAAAGCAGTCCGGGAAGTTCCACACAGCAGGTGGAAAAAGAGTCGGTCTCAGGGACATCGAAACCGTCTTTGAGCACTTCAAACAATTCGCCGCTGGTATAGCCGGGGCGTTCGAACCCTTTGGCGCGCCAGGAAAGTCCCAGCATGGAACGGAACGGACAGCCGCCGATGCAAAAACCCATTTTCCGCGTAGCGGTGACCACCAGCCGTCCGTCGGGCTTCAGTACGCGGTGGCACTCTTTGATAAAAGCATAATCGTCGCGGACACGCTCCAGCACATCGACAATCACCACCACATCATACGTCCCGTCAGGCTCTTTAATAACGGAGCCCTGAAGAACTTCGACCGGGTCATCCACAAACCAGTCGACCGATGATTTTGCAGTCTCTGAAGGCACCAGCGTTTTCCAGCGTCCGCCGCCTTCACGCAGCCGGGCGCTGATCATGCCGTCACCGGCAGTTATCTCAAGGCCGGTCTGATTCGTCGTGATACCGATCAGCTCTTTGAGTTTGCGTAAACGCATCTGCCGCCGGACGGACCGTTTGAACAGTTTTTCCTGCCAGCGGACTACTTCGTTGCGTAAATTGGCATCCATTGCTTTCATGGCGGCGGAGTATAGGCATAACCCCAACGGGCGCAAAGAGAAAAATCCCGTGCGGAGAACAACAGCTTTCAGTTTGACAGTGACGCACGCGCTTTCCACACTGTTGCAGAATCTCAACCTCAGCAGAGGAGCAGAACAAATGCGCACAGTGAAAATATTCTTTATGACGGTTTTTTCGACGGCACTCTTCTTTTCTTTCGCCGGCGCGGCCGAAAAACCATATGTCCCGGAAGCGGGCTCAGACGAAATCGGGGCGAAAAAAACGGCCGCCGTCCCTTATGACAAATCTCTTCCGGATGTGCTCATCATCGGCGATTCGATCTCCATCGGATACACCCCGTACGTCATCGAAGGCCTGCGCGGCGTTGCGAATGTCATCCGTATAAAAGGCAATGGTCAGGGTACACGGTTCGGCGTTGAAAACATTGATAAGTGGATCCTGCACGAAAAACCGTGGGCGGTAATTCATTTCAACTGGGGACTGCATGATCTCAAGCGCTGGGCCAACGGGAGAAATTCCAGCAATCCCAATGACCCCCGCCAGGCGGAAATCAACGTTTATGAAAAGAATATGGAGCTGCTGGTGAGCAAACTCGCCGGCACCAAAGCCAAGCTGATTTTTGCGACCACCACGCCCTATCCGTCAGGTGTCGTTCCCTGGCGCGATCCGGAAGATGCCGCGCGCTACAACGACGTTGCATTGCGCATCATGCAGAAAAACGGCATCCAGACAGACGATCTGTACACCGCCATCCAGCCGAAACTGGCCGAATTCCAGAAACCCAAGAATGTGCACTTCGAACCGGGAGGCTCAAAATTCCTCGCTGATGCGGTCGTGAAATCCATCAAAGCGGCTTTGGAAGGAAAATAAAATACATGGGCATATTCTCCATCGTATTTATCGTCCTCGGACTGGGCCTGTTTGAAACCATCACCAGCATCGACAACGCCATCATCAACGCCGAAGTGCTTTCCACCATGCAGGCCAAAGCGCGGCGCTGGTTTCTGGTCTGGGGACTGTTCATCGCCGTATTTCTCGTCCGCGGACTGCTTCCCTGGATTATCGTCTGGGCCGCCATGCCGGCACTCGGGCCGATCGGCGCGCTGACGGCGACCTTCAGCGGCGACGCCTCCGTCGTCGAAGCGGTCGAAAAGGCGGCCCCGACGCTCTTGATCGGCGGCGGCACCTTCCTGCTGTTCCTGTTCTTTCACTGGCTCTTCATCGAACCCAAGAACTACGGACTCGCCGGCGAAGCGTTCTTTCATAAGCAGGGCGTCTGGTTCTTCGCTGCCGTCGCCGTCCTGCTCGCCGTCCTCGTCCGGCTCGCGCTGAAAGTTAATCCCGCGATGGCGTTCGGCGCGGTTGTCGGCTCGACCGCCTTCTTCATCACCCACGGCTTCCGTGAACAGGCCGAACATGCGGAAAAAAGCCTGATGCAGAACGGACTTTCGGACTGGAGTAAAATCCTCTACCTCGAAGTCATCGACGCCACCTTCTCCATCGACGGCGTACTCGGCGCGTTCGCCTTCACGCTCTCCGTGCCGCTCATCCTGCTCGGCAACGGACTCGGCGCGCTGGTCGTCCGCCAGCTCACCGTCGGCAACGTCGACCGGATCAAAAAATATCTCTACCTCAAAAACGGCGCGATGTACTCCGTCTTGTTCCTCGGCGTTTTCATGATAATGGAAAGCTTCGGATTCCATATTCCGGTCTGGCTCTCGCCGCTCGTGACCTGCGGTGTCGTGGCCTTCTTCTTCATCAAATCCAAAGCGGCGCTCCGTTGAGAGCGGCTATGAATTCCAAACTCCAGCGGATGATTCTTTTACTGCTATGCAGCGCGGGAACAGGTTTCTCTCAGATGTTTCACGGCGACGTCGGCGTCATGGATATGTGCTATCCCTACTGCCGGCACGATCTCTATGGGTATCCCTGCGAACATGACTACACCCTGAGGGTAATCGATTATCCGGCGATTAAAAAACCCGTGACGCTTGAGCCGGTTAAAAAATCTCCTGTCGACGATCCGTTCCGTACCCGGCTCGACAAGCGCATGACCGTTATCGACTCCGCCGGGTTCGTAAATACCAACACCGTCCCGATAGAAATTGCGCCCGGCCTCGCGCCAAGGAATTGAGTAGCCGCGATCCGTGATCGCGGTTTCGTCCGAGGTCACGGACCTCGGCTACAATTCCGAACCGGGTTTGCCAACGATTTCTGGAGGGCGCGGTTCCACCCGCGCCGGTTCTAAATTGCGGACGGCGTGGAAGCCGTCCCCCATTAGCTCAGGCCCAGGCTCGCTGACCATTGTTTGCTCCCCGCTTGAACGTCGGGCCGGATTGGTTTATGAAGAAGCCATTCGTAACAAAGGAGCCTCATTATGAAAGTCGTCGCATTCAACGGCAGTCCGCGCAAAGGCGGCAACACGGAATTCCTGCTCAAGACCGCGCTCAAGGAACTCGAAGCGGAAGGCATTGAAACCGAGCTGATTCAGGTCGGCGGCCAACTGCTGCGCGGCTGTACAGCCTGCTGCTGGTGCCGCGACTCCGGCGAAAAACGCTGCGTCATCGACAACGACCCGCTCAACGGATACATCAGCAAAATGCGTGAAGCCGACGGCATCCTGCTCGGCTCGCCGACCTATTTCGCCGATCTGACCTCGGAAATGAAAGCGCTGATCGACCGGGCCGGTTATGTGTTGCGCCCCGATATGGAACTGCGCCGTAAAGTCGGTGCCGGCATCGTCGCCGCCCGCCGCGGCGGCGCCATCCACACCTTCGACTCGCTCAACCACTTTTTCCTCATCAACGAAATGCTCGTCGTCGGCTCCTGCTACTGGAACGACGGCTACGGCGGCCCCGCCGGTGCCGTGGAATCCGGCGACGCCGAAGGCACCAAAACCGCCCAGACCCTCGGCCAAAACATGGCCTGGACTCTCAAAAAACTTCACACCTAGTTTTTCGGTAGGGCGCGACCGCTGGGCGCGCCGCTTTCCCTGAGCGTTATCGAAGCGCGAGTCCGCTCTGTTCTTGTAGCCGCGATCCGTGATCGCGGATGAAACAATAGTCCGAGGTCACGGACCTCGGCTACAATTCCCGGCTTTCAAATTGACAGAACCGGATACCATTTCCACACTCGGCCACAGGAAATAAAAATCGTGAGACAAGAATCAATAGATAGTTTTCTCGGCTCTTGGTATGGTCGATTTATTGTGGGATTCATTTTCGGAATCGCCTGTGTTGTGTGTGTAGATTTCTCACTCCAGGTAGATGAGAATATTCAAGCCTTACTGATTGAAGCCTCTGTGTGGGGCGCACTTACTGGCGGATTGACTCTGATTTTTGGAGATCGATTTTTAGATTGGGTTGCCCGCTATCTATTCTAAATTGACGTTCCCGTATGAATCCACCGGAAGTGGCTACGTTAATCTCTGTTTAGCGCCTTAGCGTCTTGCGCGAAATTTCAGCTATTCTGCTCTAACGAGCAGCGCGGCGTAGGCGCCGTCGGTGCCGGATTTCGGCGGGAAAAGACGCTTGGCTTTGACGAGGCGGAATTCTTTATGTTCGCGCGCCCAGCGGCTGACGAGTTCTTCGTTCTCTTCCACTTCGAGACTGCAAGTGCTGTAGACGATCCGTCCGCCGGACTTCACGCATTTCGACATGGCGGTGAGAATCTGCCACTGGGTTTTCTTGAGCAGTTCGATCCGCTCGCGGTTGATCCGCCAGCGGGCATCGACCCGGCGGCGCAGTACGCCGGTATTCAGGCACGGCACGTCGAGCAGAATGGCGTCGAACATTTTTCCTTTGGTTGGAAAACCCTTTTCGGCGTCGCCTTTAAGAATCTTCACAAAATCCCAGCCGGTGCGGGTGATGGTGTCTTTGAGCGTGTCGAGCCGGTCGTCGTAGACATCCATGGCAATCAGTTCGCCCTTCCCTTCCATCAGGCCCGCAATCATCGCGGTTTTGCCGCCGGGCGCGGCGCAGGCGTCGAGCACCGATTCGCCCGGTCGAGGATCGAGCAGTTCGACGGAAACGGAAGTCGCCGGATCCTGAATGACAAACCAGCCTTCCTTATAACCCGGAACGCTCGTCACCGGCACGCCGCGCGGAAGGATCAGAAAGGTTTCCCGACTTGGGAAAGGATGCTGCGTAGCGTCGATTCCGGCGGCTTTCAGCGCTTTCTTGAATTCCGCCGCAGAAATACGGGCGGGCTCAACGCGCAGAATCGTTTCGGCCGGCTGATTGTTCCACTCGCAAAGCTTGAGCGTATCGCCTTCGCCGTACTGTTTGACCCAGCGGTGAATCAGCGGCTCAGGATGCGAAAGCCGGATATCGTCGGGCTGCTTTTTCAGATTCTGCAGAATGGCCGCTTTCTCTTCCTGCACGTTACGCAGAACAGCATTGACCATACCCGCCGCGCGGAGGGCGTCCTGATGGCGGCGGCTCTTGATCGCTTCAACGGTTTCATGCACGGCGGCGAATTCTTCGACGTTATCCATGAAGCAGAGCTGATAAACGCCGACGTGCAGCGCAGCGAGAACGAAGTTCTCCGGACGGCGCGGAATAAACTTCTGTTCGATGTATTCCAGCGCGAGCTTGCGGCGGACGACCCCGTAAACCAGTTCGGTGACAAAGGCGCGATCATCCTTCACGTCGGCAAGCTGACGGTCCGGAAAGCTTTCACTTTCCAGCCAGCGGGTGATGATTTCGGCGGCAACAAGACGGCTGTTTTCTTTCATAGGGACGGGCAGTGAACCGGAAAGTTTAACTGATTGGAAGTCTATTTCTATACCTGAATTTGAGCGCTGTCGTCTGTTGCGCAGAATGAAGTCACAATGATTCAACCCAGACAGTATGGAGTGCAAAAGCCGCTATTCTGTAATCAGGAGAAGACGGTAAAATCCGTTTGAAGCAGCGCCGGTACTGAATCCGGCAACTTTCTGATTTCCGTCGCCGGAAATATTATAAAGCACCGTTTGCCAGTCAGGAGCCGTAAGACTGTCCGTCGCTTCCAGCCCGTACCGGCGTCCGGCGGTACTGGGAAATTTTAATGTCATCGTACCGCTGGAAACGGAACCTCCCAGCCGCAAAACGGAATGACTGTCTACCGGTGAAGTTCCGGCCTGAAATTCCTGTAAATTGTTCATGCCGTCGCCGTCCGGGTCGGCACCGGCAGCCGACTGGTCGTTGGTGGTTGTGCCGTCGCCGGTAAAATATAAAGTCCGCCAAGCGTCGGCGATCCCGTCGCCAACGCTGTCAACTGTCCGGAAAACCGCAGTTACGGTTACATTGTTGGTCGGCATACGCAGCGTGGTGTTTGAAGAGCGGGCATTAACAACCGTCTGCGTATCGCCGGACCAGTGATCAAACAGCCGGCCTGCCGATGGTGCGTCCGCTTCGATGTTCAGAATGGAACCCGCCTGCGAGGTGCCGTCGCCCGAACCGTTGTTTACTATGTTGGTATAAGTCGGCGCAGCGTTGTCCCGATAAGCTGCCAGCAGGAACAAAGAATGCGCCGGCATGGTCACCGTTGCGGGAGACGCATTAAGATGGTCGATTTCTGAAGCAGCGCCGATCCAGCGGTCAAACACTTTGCCGGCAGCCGGTGCAGTTGCGGTGATGCTCACTCTGGCTCCGGCCGCCAGACCAATGGCAGTTCCACTGCCTGACCGCACATCCAGCCGATAGGACTCATCGGTACGGAACGGAGAGGCCGGAAGCCCTGCGGCATTATAAAGTTTATTGGTGCCGGCAGGTGCATTGGTATAGCAATACCGCACATAGACGGGTTCGGTAATCTGCGGGCTGGAGACGACGACCGTGTTTTTATCTATCACCGCCGTTGCGCTTACAAATGTTTTATTCGATCCGGCAATTTCAAAATTCTGTAACGGGCCGCTGATTGCCACAACCGGATTGGTGCTGCTCTTCCACCCCGTTATCAAACCGTTTTCGGCATAATCAAAGATAACCCGAATCTGAGACCCCTCAACGAGGGCGTTGCGGTATAGAGGACCGCTGCAAACAATGTCCTGATGGAAATCTTTGGCGAGCGCCCATTGAGCCAGCCGGCGGCCCACATCAGGCTTATTGGCCGGATGGATGTTCAAGGGATCTCCTATGTCGATCGTTACAGCCATCCCTGTGTTCGTTTCGGACAGCGCTTTGGCCTGCGCCTCGCGCACACCCGGATAGTCTCCGGCATTCTGGTAGTTTGCCAGCTGGACATAATAGAAGGGGAAAGCTCCCTGTCCCCAGTTCTGCCGCCAGCCGCGCATCAGCGCCTGCATTTTGTTCCGGTAGATATCTTTATCATTTGCGTTCGCTTCGCCCTGATACCAAACAGCACCGCGCACCCCATAGGGAATCAGCGGGGCAATCATGGCATTGTAGATGTCGTAGAGATTAGGAAGCATGCCCTGCTCCTGATATTGCATCATACCGGCAAGTTCCGGAACGGCCGCCGCTCCGGCAGGGCAAAGAAAGCGGTCGATGGATTGCCCGCCCCATGCACAGGCAATCAGACCGACCGGAACACCGGTTTTCAAATAAACGTTTTTCGCGAACCAGTAACCGGTCGCCGTAAAATTCGGCAGAGAGGCGGTGCTGCATTTTGTCCAGTTTGTGCGGAATGAGGGCTCGTCCTGCGCCGTGGCTGAAGTTGCCCTGAAGATCGAAACCTGACGGATCAGCGGATAGGCATCGGCGGTAACCATCTCTTCTGCATATCCCGTGAACCCCGTCGTCGATGAGTAGTTCATGAGACCGTCCATATTGGATTGTCCGGAGGCGAGATAAACATCCCCGAAAACCACCTCGTTAATTTGAACAGTCTGCTCGCCGGAAGATGAAATCAGTATAACATGCGGCAGTCCGCCGTCATGGGCATGCGCCGCGAGTTTCGCCAGCCACTGCCCGTCTGCATCGGCAACGGCGGTGCCGACCGTGACTCCATCCAGCTTAACAGCTACCGCAGCACCGGGCGTAACGCGTCCCCATACGGGCACATCCATATCCCTTTGCAAAACCATGTTGTCGTGGAAAAGCGGATGCACCGTTAAAGGCACGGTGAGCGGTGCGGCGATGTCTCCCCATGTCGAAGCGGTCCGGATATTATTCACTGCAACATAGTCCATTGAACCTGCCGGGCGGAAGTCCCCGGTGGCCTGAAACCGCAACTGGTCAATTGAGGTGAGATTAACCGGAACATTATTTGTCGCGGGATTGTTCTCATCAAACACATTTGAGCCGGCCAAATCATACCAGACAGCAAGCGTCCGGGAACTCATATCCACTTTTACAATCACAGAACAACTGCCGCCGCTTAGATTGGTGGCAACAGGAACTGCCGTGCGCCCTGCGGGAATATTGACGTCCCCCCGGACAGCCGCCACACCGGCCAAATGATTTCCCATGCTGTCGACCACAAAAACGCCCAGAACAGCGCCGTTGGTTTGGACAGCGGTTTGCGCCCAGTTAAAATCATATCTCAGAAAGTGAACCGCAGAAGCCGTGTTGGTCATGGCTGCATCCAGTATCGCACCGTCAGTCCACATATCATTTGTGCCGCTCGCGCTGTGTGTACAAAGCAAACTGTGAAGACCGTCTGTTTCCAGAAATCCCGTCCCGCCGTTTGAGAACACAGCAGAGTCTGTTCCGGAGTTGGTTGCCTGAGACAGGGTAAGTCCGGCCGGATCTTTTTCAAAAGCCCATTCGTTTAGCCGCGCTGCGGCAGCCGTTTCCATAACCCCGGCAAAGCAAATCGACAGTCTGAGAATGGTAACAATCTTTTTCATCATGTCCGCTTACTCCATACATACGCCGTTTGCATTCTTAATCGGGCGGATATTGATAACACCGCTCTGATAAAACAGCAATTGCGGTTGTATGGAAACTTCGGCGTACCGGACACTCCGGGACTTCCGCCTTCTGAACTTGAGCCGCGAAAACCCTCCCCGGTCACCGTGTCTTTTTCAGCCGCAGGCCGCGTATTGTGGAATCAGCAGGTCGTAATGCCGCCGCTGTTTCCGGGCGCGTTTTTTGACCAGCTGCCGCTTAATGTCGTCAAATGCGGCGCTGACCGCACCGTACAAAAATTCATGCGACCCGCCCGTCTCGGAAATATGCGCGGCATAGAGACGCTCGCCGGGGATGCTGAGCCGCACCGAAATATCATAAACGCCGCCGGTCCGGCTGCGGCGGCTTTCGCCAATCACCACTTCACAGCGGGAGCACGCGGCAAACCGCTCCAGATGCTGCATCACAAACTGCCGCATTGTTTTCAACTGGGGCATATGCCGGAACTGTATTTGGCATGTGGGCTGTATCAGTTTCATAAAACGAAATCCTTTCCTGAAATTCGGGGACTGTTTAGATATTCTCTCTTGTGCAATTATCTCACCGGCAAGCCGACCGGCCGGACGTTCCTGCGTCCGGCCGGGCTGGGTTTGTTTATTTGATTTCAACCTGCCGGGGGGCCTGATCTTTCTGAACCTTCGGCAGCGTGATCTTCAGCACACCGTCCTTGTACTCGGCCGTGACTTTCGCGGCATCGACCGGTTTGGACAGCATCACCGCACGGCTCATAAAGCCGCCGGAGCGTTCCTGCATCAGCAGGCGTTCGCCGTCTTTCTTGACCGACTCCTGCTTGCGTTCGGCTTTGACGGTCAGGATATTGTCTTTCACCTCAACCGTTATTCCGGATTTATCCATGCCGGGCAGATCCATCTGCACATGATAGGCATCGGCCTGTTCACACAGATCCATATCCGGACGTTCAAACTGTCCGTCAAATGCCGCATCCATCCGGGGCATCATACTGAACGCCGCAAACGGTCTGCCGAAGAAGCGGTTCATTTCGCGCTGCGTCTCGATCATGTCCCGCACCGGATCAAGATTGTCCGGAGCCTGCTGAACAGATGAAGCGGCATCTGTTTTTACATCAACCTTACTGCTGTCCTTTCCGGCCCATGCCGCTCCGGCAGTCAGCATCACGGCTGCAATAACTGCACCGGCCGCAACACCGGCGGCTGGGGACTTTTTCAAACTCACCCGATTCATTTTACACCTCCGTTTGTTTGCGGCTAATAAACCGGAGCGACCTTGCGGCATTCTTTCATCAGGATTACAAAGAGGTAATGATCCGGAGCGTTGACAAAAGCGAAGCGCGGGGATTAGCCTTTGAAGGCAGTAACACAGCAGGAGCAGGACATGCGGATTCTCATCATCGAAGATGACAGGAAAATTTCATCGTTCCTTGAAAAAGGCTTCCGGGAAGCCGGACATGCCGCCGACGTTGCCGCCGACGGCGAAGAAGGACTGGCGCTGGCGCGGCAGGATTTTTACGACGCCATCGTCGCCGACCTGATGCTGCCGAAACTCGACGGACTCACTATGATCGAACGGCTGCGCGCCGAAAAGGTCAACACGCCGGTGCTGATCCTCAGCGCCAAGCGGTCCGTTGACGATCGCATCCGCGGACTCCAGGCCGGCAGCGATGACTATATGGTCAAACCGTTTTCGTTTTCCGAACTGCTGGTGCGCATTCAGACACTGCTGCGCCGTACCAGCCGCACACCGGAACCGATGCTCCTGCGGGTCGAAGGACTCACGCTGGATATCGCCCGCCGCAGTGTCGAACGCGAGGGACAAACCATCGAGTTGCAGGCCCGCGAATTCGCGCTGCTTGAACACCTGATGCGCAACGCCGGACGGGTCGTTACCAAAACTTCCATTCTCGAAAACGTTTATGACTACAGCTTCGACCCGCAGACCAACGTCGTCGACGTGCTGGTCTGCCGCCTGCGCAACCACATCGACAACCAGTTTACGGACAAACTGATTCACACCGTCCGCGGAGCCGGCTATGTCCTCAAGAAAAAATAAAACCGTCCCGATGGGGTTCAGTCTGCGGCTGTCCATCATCTACACCATCGCGCTTTGCATTTCGCTCACTGCGCTCTTCGCCGTCACCTATCAGCTCGTCCGGCTCGTTGTGCAGAACCGCGACCACGAGGTGATCGGAGCCCAGACGGCGCAATTCAAATCCCTCTTCGAACGGGGCGGCGTTCAGGCCATCGCCACTTACTTCAGCCAGCAGATCACCGCATCGCCGGAACAGGCCTTCGTCCGCATCATCGATGATAACAAACAGGTTCGCTTCATCACCGTATCGCACCAGCTGTGGAACCTGCTCGATAAAAAAACCGGCGGCCGGCCGCCCTCCGACCAGGCCCGCTGGGACGAACTGATCCGTGAAGAAGCCGGCGGGAGCTGGATTATCGGCACCACGCCGCTCGCCACCGGACTCTACCTGCAAGTCGGCCGCAACAATACGGAAAGCCTGCTCGTACTGGCCAACTTCCGGAAAACCGCGCTGCATATTTTTCTGCCCGCCGTCATTTTCAGTTTACTGGTCGGCTGGCTGACCACCCGCAGCGCGCTGGCTCCGCTGCATGCGCTCATCGACACCGTCCGGCATATTCTCGAAACCGGCGACCTGCAGCGCCGCGTTCCCGTCCGTGCCCGGCGCGGCGAACTTGACGCCCTCACCACCATGTTCAACCGCATGCTCGACCAGAACGAAAAACTGATTCAAAATTCCAAAGAAACACTCGACAACGTCGCGCACGACCTCCGGACACCGATGACCCACCTGCGTAATTCCGCCGAACGCGCGCTCCAGCTCTCCGAGCCCGATCTGTCCGCGATTCAGAATGCGCTGGCGGACTGTGTGGAAGAATCCGAGCAGATTCTGCGCATGCTGAACGTCCTGATGGATCTGGCCGAGGCCAACACCGGAAGTATGCGCCTCGACCGGGAAGAACTTTCCTTGCGCGAACTTTCAGACGAAGTAATCGAACTCTACTCGCTGCTCGCCGAAGAGCGCGGCATCACCATTCAAAACGAAGTCCCCTCCGGATGTGCCGCCACCGCCGACCGCCTGCGCCTGCGCCAGTGCCTCGCCAACCTCGTCGACAACGCGCTCAAATACAGCCCGGACGGCAGCATCGTCACACTTTCCGGCGCAGCTGAAAACAATGCGGTGTCACTGTCCGTGCAGGATCACGGAGCCGGTATCGCCAAAGAAGACCAGCCGCGCATCTGGGAACGGCTCTACCGCGCGGAACAAAGCCGCTCCACGCCCGGCCTCGGACTCGGCCTCAGCCTCGTCCGCGCCATCATCGAAGCCCACGGCGGAACCGTCGCCGTCCAAAGCGAACCCGGCCACGGCGCCACCTTCACCCTCCGCCTACCAAAGAACTAAAAGGTGGAGCGGGCCGTCCCGGCACGCTTCTTCCATTAAAAACGCGCCGGGACGGCGCGTTCCACCTGAAAGATGATCCGCTAAAGTTGGCAATGTAGATGCTATGTGAGTTGCCGCAATCGCTATAATCCTTATGAACCAACAAAAGGAGGACAGCTATGACAGACAACTCACATAACTGCGGTACGTTACTGGTGGCCATGGAACTGAGCAACAGCAAATGGCGGTTGGCTTTTCCCGGCGGGGACAAGATCCGCCAGAAAGTGATTGAAGCACGCAAGCGTTCGAGGTTCATTGACGAGGTGCGGCAGGCGAAAGAAAAACTGGGCTTAAGCGCAGACGCTCCGGTGCTCTGCTGTTACGAGGCGGGCCGGGACGGGTTCTGGATTTACCGCTGGCTTAAAAGCGAAGGGATCGGATGTCTCGTGGTCGATCCGGCCAGCATCGAGGTGAACCGCCGCAAGCGCCGGGCCAAGACCGACCGGCTGGATGCGGAAAGTCTGGTGCGATTACTCCGGCGGTATCAGGACGGAGATCGGTACGTCTGGTCGGTGGTTCATGTTCCGGATGAGCAACAGGAAGATGAGCTCCGGCTGCACAGGGAACTCGAAAGGCTGAACAAAGAGCGTACGGCCCACCGGTGCCGCATCAAGTCGCTGCTGATCCTGCACGGAATTAGCGTGTCAGGGATTTTATCCCGGCTGGATCAGGAGCTGGATAAACTGATCTGCTGGAACGGTAAGCCGTTACCGGCAGCTTTACTGGCGGAGCTCCGCCGGGAATCGGAGCGGCTCTCGCAGAGGTTAGCGGACAGATTAAATTGCTGGAAAAACAGAAGCTCGCAAAACTGAAAGTTCCGCAAACCAATGCAGACCGGCAGGCGGCTGAACTGATCCGGCTCAACGGAATCGGAGAAGTATCCGCCTGGGTCTTGGCCAAGGAGTTCTTCGGATGGCGGGACTTTAAGAACCGGCGGGAGGTCGGCGCTTTATCCGGGCTGACACCGACGCCGTACGACAGTGGCGGCTCACGCAAAGAACAGGGGATCAGCAAAGCCGGCAGTCCGAGGGTGCGGCGTGTGATGATCGAACTGGCCTGGTCGTGGATCCGTTTTCAGCCGGAAAGCGAACGGACCAAATGGTTTGAAAAGCGGTTTGCCCACGGATCAAGCCGGATGCGCCGGGTGGGCATAACGGCCTTGGCGAGAAAGCTGCTGATTGCGCTCTGGAAATACGTTGAGTTTGGAATGGTGCCGGAAGGCGCGAGCGTCCGGTAGAAAACGGCATTAAACAGTGAACGCAAAAAGGCTGGCAAAGAACCGGAGCCGACGCGGGTTAAAAACCGTTATTGTAGATGGGTTTCTTTGCCAAGCCGGCTGACTGAGCTTGAAAAAGCGAATAGAGCATCAGGTGGACAGGGATCAAATCCCGCACGGATAGAAGGTTGTTCGCTCAGTTGGAATGAACGGACTTTCAAATCAGCCGGACAGTCTTTTGAAACAAGGAAAGGAATGAGTTAAAGGAAGAAGCGGTTGACAGACTCCATAGAAGAGTCGGCTCTATGAGCCGAAACATCTGGCATCGCAAGATTGCCAAAAAGCACGAGCTACCGCTAGGCTTCGTCTGTTTCCAAACATATTGCGTCATAACACATAAACAACGTTGAACCTAAAAAGAAGGAGAAAGCAAATGAGAATGATAGTCTTGCTTACGCTGATGCTTGCCATCGCTGGCATCACTTTCTCTGTGTGCGCAGACGACACCAGACCGGAAGCAACAATGCGTTTTGAGAATGCGCCGTTGTCAGTCATGCTCGAAACCTACCAGAAGAAATCTGGCAAAGAGGTTCTGATCAGAGCAGGTGTACATGCCACTTTCAGCTTCCAAGGTCGCGGCGATCTCATAAAGACAATCGAAAGACTTCTGGATGAGAAAGGGATAATCCTGGTTCCAGAGGGAAACAACCGCCTGATTGCCGAATGGCACAAAAACCGGGACTAAGAAGGTCCAACAATGAAGTGTAACTGTACTCTTTCGCAGTTAAATTCTCTGTGCCTCCGTGCGCTCTGTGGTAAACAATCTCCCGATGAACCCCAAGACCCTGCCAATTTATGAACTGCGCGACGAGCTGATCGCGGCGCTGCGCACCGAAAACCGCCTGATCATCGAAGCGCCGACTGGTTCCGGCAAATCGACGCAGGTGCCGCAGATGCTGCTCGATTCTGGTTTGTGCAGCGGCGAAATCGTCGTCCTTCAGCCGCGCCGGATCGCGGCGCGTATGCTTTCCCGCCGCGTCGCGCAGGAACGCGGCGGCGAAACCGGCGGCGAAGTCGGTTATCAGGTCCGCTTCGAAAACTGCGTTTCCGATAAAACCCGCATCCGCTATGTCACCGAAGGAATTCTGCTGCGCCAGATTCTCAGCGACCCCGAACTGCGCGGAGTCTCCGCCGTCATCTTCGACGAATTTCACGAGCGCCACCTCTACGGCGACATCACCCTCGCCCGTGCGCTCCATCTTCAGCAAACACGCCCCGACCTGAAAATCATCGTCATGTCGGCCACGCTCGACGCCGCGCCGCTCCGCGAATATCTCGCGCCGTGCCGCGAGCTGAAATCTGAAGGGCGGATGTTTCCGGTCGAGATTTCGTACGCCGCAAAAAAAATCGACTTCGATCATCATCCCGTCTGGGAAGCCGCCGCCGATGCGTTTGAAAGTTCCGTCCGCTCCGGCGCGGAAGGCGACGTGCTGATCTTCATGCCCGGCGCTTACGAAATCTCGCGCACCGTGGAAGCCGTTCGTTCCAAATCCTGCGCCAAAGATTTCGCCGTTCTGCCGCTGCACGGTGAACTTTCGCCGCGCGATCAGGACGCCGCCGTCAGCGACTGCGGACAGCGAAAAGTTGTCGTCGCCACCAACGTCGCTGAAACCTCGATTACCATCGACGGCATCCGCGTCGTCATCGACAGCGGACTCGCCCGCATCGCGCGCTACGATCCCAACCGCGGCATCGACACGCTGATGGTCGAACGGATCAGCCGCACATCCGCCGACCAGCGTACCGGCCGCGCAGGCCGCACCGCGCCGGGCGTTTGCCACCGGCTCTGGACACTTCAGGAACACTCCACGCGCAAAGCGCAGGAGCTGCCGGAAATCCTGCGGCACGATCTGGCCGAAGTGGTGCTCACGCTCAAAGCGGGCGGCATTGATGATGTCGAAAATTTCCACTGGCTTGAAAAACCCGATCCGGTTTCGCTGGCGCGCACCCTCACCCTGCTCACCGATCTCGGCGCGTTAACGCCTCCGCAAAAAACGAATACCGAATCACTTGTAGAACCGGCTTCCTGTATTCAGGAGCCGGTGGAAAAATCGCAACAAGGAGACACGCCCTCCCGAATACGGGAAGGACGTCCTACAACTCAGCGACTGACCCACGGCCAATTAACTGAGATTGGCAAACGGATGGTGCAGTTTCCGATGCATCCGCGCTACGCCCGCATGCTGCTCGCCGCCGACCAGTACCACTGTGTCCGGCAAGCCTGTCTGATCGCCGCGCTGACCCAGGGCAAAGGCATTCTCGAACGCAACAAGGGCAAAGAAGTCCGCGGACAGCGCGACGATCTGCTCGGTGACGACGACTGCTCCGACTTTAAGCGGCTCATGAGGGCGTGGTCGTTCGCCGACAAGAACAACTACAACACCGGAGCCTGCCGCGAACTCGGCATCCACGCCGCCGCCGCACGGCAGGTGAAACCGCTTTACGAACGGTTCCTGCAAATCGCCGAACAGCAGGGTTTGAAAATCAACCGCGCCGCGCCTGAAGATGAGTTTCTGCAGAAGTGCATTCTGACCGCGTTCTCCGATCAGCTCGCCAAACGGTGCGACAAAGGTACGCTGCGCTGCGAACTGGTTCACGGACGTACCGCAGAGCTGGCGCGCGAAAGCGTGATCCGCGACGCCGAACTGCTGGTCGCCGCCGAGATCACCGAAATCGGCCAGACGCGCGGACAAACCGGCGTCCTGCTCAACCTCGCCACCGCCGTTCAGGAAGAATGGCTCGAAGAGCTGTTCCCGGAAGATTTTCACGAAGAACGCTCCCCGCAGTACAGCACCTTGATCAAACGTGTCGTCGTCGAACGGCGCAGAATGTTCCGCGACCTCGCTCTCGATTCTTCCATTACGCACGACCCGAAACCGGACGAGGCCGCCGCTGTTCTCGCCACCGAAGTGCTCAAAGGCAATCTCGATATTCCGGGCTGGGACGAAGAGATCGAAAACTGGATTCTGCGCGTCAACCTGCTCGCCGAATGGTGCCCCGACAAAAATATTCCGGTGATTGACGAAGCGGCACGGCGCACGATGCTCGAAGAACTCTGCCTCGGCGCCGTCTGCCGTAAAGATTTGCGCGAAGCCAACGTTAAAACGGTCGTGCGCGACTGGCTGACCTATGAACAGCAGCAGTGGATTGAGAAGCAGATGCCGGACCGGTTTTCCATGCCCGGCGGACACCGCGCCCGCATCCGTTACGAAGCCGGGCACAAACCGGTACTCTCCGCCATGATTCAGGATTTCTTCGGCATGACCCAAACGCCGAAAATCGCTTTTGGACGCATCCCGCTCGTCGTCGAACTGCTCGCCCCGAACCGCCGTCCGGTTCAAGTCACGGAAGATCTGGAATCCTTCTGGCGCACCGCCTATCCCGAACTCCGCCCCGCGCTCTCTCGCAAATATCCGCGACATAAGTGGGAGTAAGGGGAATGGAATGATGGATTGCAGGATTGTTGGAATATTGAAGTTTGCCAACCTTCGGAAGAATTCTTTCCAGACATCGGAATAGCGGCGGTCTCGGAGAGACCCGCCCTACCCAACAACCTGTTCATTCTGTAATCCTGTCAGAAAAATTCTGTATCCTGTGCGTTCTTTCTAATGCGGGGAGAGTCCATTACTAATTTTCTATAACAACTTTCATCTAAATAAAAAGTCCGCTAGCATTCATTCCTCTTGATGGAATCCGGTGTTCGAAAATATGAAAGATGTGTAATGAAATTCATCTTTACTGCTCTGGGTATTATTTTACTTTTTCTTGAATCCGGCTGCGCCTCCAGCAACGGATTCAATCGCCCCGAACTACGGACTCAACTGGAACCCAAAGCGGTCATTACAGAGAATGATATTCAACAGGCATTTGACGCAAAGCCACAACTCCCGAAACCGTTTAAACTGGCGGTCTATTTCCAAGAAACAAGGGCTGTTCCGTTTCGTTACATGCCCTATTGGAACTTGAGCTGGAAGCCTGAGGATAAAGACCGGTTCATCAAGCAACTAGATAAACTGACAAAACTTGGAGAAGTATCTGAGATCATCCTTTTAAATGACTCGGTTGTCGAGGGGCAGGACAACAAAGCACTCCGGCTGGCCGCAGCCCGCACCGGCGCTGACGCCGTCCTGATCTGCAGTGCCGTAGCTGACATTGACCGTTACAACAACAAGCTGGGACCGACTTATGCACTGATTGCCCCCTGTTTCTTTATTCCGGGAACCGAAATCAACGCACTGGTGATGATGAATGCAACGATGTGGGACGTGCGGAACAATTACCTGTATCTGTCCGTCGAAGCTGAAAACACGCTGCATAAAACCGTTCCGGCGATTTACAACAATGAACAACTAATGATTAATGATGCTAAACCCGCTGCACTGGATGCGTTGAGCGGGGAAGTTATCAGCCGCCTGAAAACAATGGCCTCGAATTGACCCTCCGGATTCCAATCATTGGAAATTCGCGTGTATTCGCGTCCATTCGCGGTTAAAAAGTTCCGATGTTTGGAAATTCACATACTTTATTCCGGCCACCGGCGGAAGCGGACAGCCTGATTATCCGCGTGGCGGACGGCTGTCCATGGAACGGCTGCACCTTTTGCGGAATGTACAAGGGCGTGCCGTATAAGTTCCATGGGCTGGAAAAGGCGGAGCGCGAATTTGCCAAGGCCGCGAGGCGCTGGCCAAAGGCCCGGCGGATTTTTCTGGCCGACGGCGATGTGATGAATCTCGATTTCCAAACTCTGGAAACGATGCTGGTTTCGCTAAATGAAAAGTTTCAGCACTTGGCGCGTGTCAGCGTTTACGCCAACGGGGCTTCAATTCTGGCGAAAGCAGACGAACAGCTGCGGCGGCTGAAAGAACTGAAGCTGCACACGCTCTACATGGGACTGGAAAGCGGCGATAACGAAACGCTGCGCGCGGTCAACAAGCGCGAATCAGCCGAACAGATGATTGAAGCCGCTTGCCGCGCGCAATCGGCAGGATTGCGGATGTCGGTGATGGTTTTGATCGGCCTCGCCGGGGAACTGCGTTCCATGCAGCATGCCCGGGAAACCGCCCGGGTTTTGAATGAAATGCAACCTCGCCTGCTGTCCGCATTACGGCTGATTCCTGTTCCGGGAACGCCCCTGCATGATGGTGGCAGAGGCATCCTGCCTCTGCGGGCCAGCGGCAAGGATGCCGCTTCCACGTTCCAGATGCTGACGGAATACGATGCGGTGGTGGAGCTGCGCGAGATGATCCAGGGCTTGGAACTGGAGCAGACGGTTTTCCGCGCCGACCATTCGTCGAACATTGTCCCGCTCGAAGCGCGCTTCCCGAAAGATAAAGAGCGGCTGCTGGCCCAGCTCGACGCCCTGCTCGCTTCCGGCCATCTTGATCGACATTCGCCCGGCGCGTTGCCATGGAGTCTTTAAACCTTCGTCACAGTCAGCCAAGGCGGCACCGGGCAATCAAGGCTGTCGGCCACGGCGCGGAACAGTTCGATCTCTTCGATAACTACTTCCCGGTCATGCATCAGGCAGACGAGCGCCGAGGCCAGCACCCATTTTTTGATATAGAAAGAGGCACCGGCGAGTTTATCAAGTGCGGCATCCAGCTTTTCCCAGTTACATTCCGCTTCAGGCTGAAGCGCGAATTGCGCCCGGTTATCCGGAATATTTCCGGCGGCTTTTTGGAATGCCGCCGAAGCATCGGAGTTCAGGCGGGCAAAGACTGAGAGAACGCAGGAAATCTCATTTTGGACGCCGCAGAAGGCGTAATAACCGGCGGCACGCATCCGTTTTGCTCCGGCAAACAGTGGGTCGAGACGGCAGATCAAAATGCGTTCCAGCGCGTACTCAAAAACGTTTACGCGCTGGTCGGCTTCAATCAGCGCACGCAGACCGGCACGGAACGGCAGATATTGATTCGGCGAAAGCATCCTGAGCGCCGGGACCGCCAGACCGCAAAGCGGCAGTCTCATTTCAGGGAAAATCTGATCGAGCAACGGGATGAGTTTTGTGAGCTCAGTAAAAACCTCATTTTCAATTTTTCCGCGCAACAGGTTCAGCTGGTTTGTGCGTACCGTGTCGTCGCCATCCAGCAAAAGCAGATAGATGACGGCGCGGGCACCGTACGGATCGCGCGCCTGCGCCTTGAGTTCGGCAGGAATGGACTCTATTAACTGGCCGGCGGCCTGCACATGCTGCTGCAACGGCGCGCCAATCGTCGCCATCAGTTTGTCGGGATTGCTTGGAGCGGCTGGCGGCGGCTCACGCTTTGTCTTCTGCAGCACAGCCCCGGCGGCAACCACGCTGACGCTTGTAAATGCACTCCGGGATTTTTGCTGCGACGGAGCGCCCTCGCTTGCCGCGAGCGCCTGAGAAAGCGATTCCGGCATAACACGTTCAAACTTTCCAGTGAAAGACGGCTCGAGCCAGCGGATGCGTTCGGCGAGCGGTGGGTGAGTTGCAAACAGAGAACTCCGGAGGCCGTCGCTGAAAAACATGTGGCTGGCTTCTTCGGCCTGCGACGTGGAAATCCGCGAGCCGGAAAGCAGCCCTCCGATTTTTTTGAGCGCACCGGCCAGACCGGCGGGGTTGCGGGTGAACTGTACCGCCGAGGCATCGGCCAAAAATTCGCGCTGGCGGGAAATGGCGCTTTTGATCAGCTTGCCGAAGAAGAGTCCGATAGCGCCGATTATCAGCAAAGCGAGGCCGATCAAATAAACATAGGCCGCGCTCTTACCGCGCACCCGCGACCGGAGGATGCCCCGCCCGATCAGCGTGATGACCAGCAGGCCGTACAGGTTTCCCATCAAGTGGATATTCAGGCGCATGTCGCCATTCGCAATGTGACTGAACTCGTGAGCGATGACGCCCTGAAGCTCATCCCGTGTCAGCACCGTCATCGCGCCGAGGGTGACGGCGACCACGGCGTCGCGCGGCGTGTATCCTGCGGCAAACGCATTGATCCCTTCTTCCGATCTCAGGACGTAAACCGGCGGAACCGTCATTCCGGCGGCAATCGCGATTTCTTCTACGATATTAAGCAGGCGGCGTTCGTAGAAGTCGTCGGCGTTCGGATCAATTCGCCGCCCGCCCATCAATTCGGCAACACCCGCGCCGCCGCCGCTGCGGAGTTCAATGATTTTGACGATGGAGGCGATTCCTATAAGACCTAACGTCACGAAAAAAACCATCAGAAACAGATCGGTATCCCACCATGCAAAACCGGTGGCGAGGTCTTGTCCAGACCTGCTCTGCTGGACAAGAAAAAAGAGGAACAGCCGAAACACAAAATAGACCAAGGCGGCCGTGCCGATTATGGCGGCGAAAAAATAGACCAGCAGAGCCGCCGTATTCCGGCGCGTCTTTTCCTGACGGGCAAAGAAGTCCATACGAAGACCGAAGATTAAGAGAAGCTGACTTTGGGAACTTCCTTGTGCGCGCTGCCCTCCACTTCAAACAGTACCGCCGCTGTGAAATTAAACATGCCGGCGATAAGTACGGACGGGAACACTTCGCGGGCGGTGTTGTAACCCGTTACCGCATCGTTGTACGCCTGCCGCGCAAAGGAGATGCGGTTTTCGGTCGAAGTCAGCTCTTCCGTCAGCTTCATCATGTTCTGGTTGGCCTTGAGATCCGGGTAGGCTTCTGAAAGAGCGAACAGCCGTCCGAGCGTTCCGGCAAGGGCGTTTTCTGCGCCGAGCAATTCCCGCACCGCACCCGCATCGGCCGGATTCTGCGCGGCGGCTTTCCCGGCGGACATGGCCTGATTGCGCGCCTGAATAACCGCTTCCAGTGTGGCGCGCTCGTGAACCATATAGCCCTTGACGGTTTCGATCAGATTGGGAATCAGGTCATAGCGCCGCTTGAGCTGCACGTCGATCTGGGCAAACGCGTTTTTGAACCGGTTGCGCAGTGTAACGAGCTTGTTATACGCGCCGACCACTGCAACGAGCAGCAGGATGAACAACCCCAGCAAAACAATCGCAACTACGCTCATTTCCGTCTCCTTTTCAGTCACAGTTTAACTTCACGGGAAAACACCCCGGTCGCAATGCGCGGCATCCTAGCAATACAAACGTCCGCTTGCCAATTTTTATCCGGACTTACCATCCGCATCAGGAAATGGCTTCCGAAGGTTGAAACCCGAACATTGAACCGGCATAGTGCGCGCATGAATATCAGCGAACCGACGAGAAAACAGTTTCTGGCGTTTCAGCGCAACGAGATCACGGAGTTCCATATCTACCGGCAGCTGGCCAAGGTGACCAAGGATGCCGCCAACTGCGGAATACTCAACCGCATTGCCGACGACGAGATGCGCCACTACGAACAGCTGAAGGCGGCGACAGGCCGGGATGTTCCGCCGTACCGGTTCCTGATTTTTAAATATGTCCTCATCGCGCGGGTGTTCGGCCTGACGTTCGGCATCAAGCTGATGGAAGCGGGCGAAGCGAACGCTCAGAAAAGTTATGGAGAATATAAGGACTCCTTTGAACCGGCGGGCCTGATGGCGTCCGAAGAAAACGACCACGAGAATGAACTGATCGGCCTGCTGGACGAGGAGCGGCTGCGCTACACCGGATCGGTTGTGCTGGGACTGAACGACGCGCTGGTGGAACTGACCGGCGCGCTGGCCGGGTTCACGCTGGCACTGCAAAACACCAAGCTGATTGCAATGACCGGTGCAATCACCGGCATCGCGGCGGCACTGTCGATGGCGACGTCGGAATATCTTTCCACCAAGGCGGAGGAGACGGAAAAACATCCGTTGAAAGCGTCGGTCTATACCGGCATTGCGTACATCTTCACCGTACTGGTGCTGATTGCACCCTACCTGATTTTCAAAAACTATTTCGTCTGTCTGGGAATCACGCTGTCACTCGGCATACTGATTATCGCTTCGTTCAACTATTACATCGCCGTCGCCAAAGACCTCAACTTCCGCAAACGGTTTCTGGAGATGACCGGCCTCAGTCTCGGCGTGGCAACCGTCAGTTTTCTTGTCGGCTTCCTGCTGCGCAAATTCACCGGCATTGATATATAGGCAGTGATTGCCTTCAGATAAAAGCGGCGTATATTTCGCCGGAAGCATTAAAAACCCGGAGGTACCATGATCAAGCGTCTCATTCTGTTTATCGCTATTCTGTCGAACTGCTGTTTTGCGGCCGAGCTGAGTCTGCCGTCGGTTTTTTCCGACCACATGGTATTGCAGCGCGGCCGCGCCGTGCCGGTCTGGGGCAAGGCCGATCCCGGCGCACTGGTTAAAGTCGAGTTCGGCGATCAGACAAGAACCGTAACCGCCAGTGACAAGGGCACATGGCGGATCGAGCTGGAAAAACTGACCGCCTCCGCTGAGCCGCGCACTTTGACTGTAAGCTCCGGCGATCTCCAGATCTTCTTAGAAGACGTACTCGTCGGCGAAGTCTGGCTCTGCTCCGGGCAGTCCAATATGGAAATGGTCTTCACATCCTGCGAAAACGCAACCGCCGAGATTGCCGCGGCAAACTATCCGCAGATCCGGCTGTTTAAATCACCGAAGGTTCCTGCTGCAACGCCCAAAGACGCGATTGCCGCCAAGTGGGACGTCTGTACGCCCGAAACCGTTAAAACTTTTTCCGGCGTTGCCTATTATTTCGGTCGCAAACTGCATCAGGATCTCAACGTACCGGTCGGGCTGCTGCTGAGCGCCTGGGGCGGAACCCGCATCGAACCATGGACTCCGCCCTGCGGGTTTGAAGGCATCGATACGCTGAAGGATATTTACCAGCAGTCGCAGAAACTGACGGAGCTGCCGAAGATCAATCAGGGAGCCCCCGGCGCGCTTTACAACGGAATGATCTACGCTCACGTTCCTTTCGCCATTCGCGGCGCCATCTGGTATCAGGGAGAAGCGAACCGCCGTGACGGCATGCTTTATGTGGACAAAACCAAAGCGCTGCTGAACGGCTGGCATAAACTCTGGGGCTATGAATTTCCCTTTTACTTCGTACAGATCGCTCCGTTCCAATACAAAGACGAGGATCCCAATATTCTGCCAACTTTCTGGGAAGCCGAGGCCGCCATTGTAACAACCATTCCGAAGACCGGCATGGCGGTTGTGAATGACTACGCCACAACCAACAACATCCACCCGCCGAACAAAGAAATTCCCGGCACCCGTCTGGCCTTATTGGCCGAAGCCAATGACTACGGCATGAAGGTCGTCAGTACCGGCCCGGTTTTCCAAACTCTGGAAAAACAAGGCGGCAAACTGAAAGTCGTCTTTACTTCGGCGGAAGGACTCACCACCCGTGACGGCAAAAATCCGGACTGGTTCGAAGTCGCCGGAAAGGAAGGCGGGTTCAAAAAAGCCGAAGCAAAAATTGATGGCAATGCGGTAATCGTTGAGTCCAGCGAAGTGGCTGTGCCCGTCGCTGTCCGCTTCGCCTGGCATAAAACCGCCACGCCCAGCCTCATGAACGGTGCCGGACTGCCCGCCGCCGCCTTCCGCGCAGGCGATCTTCCTGCCGAGGTGCCGGCCGCCGCAGCTCCTGCGGCGGAACCGGTTTCTGCCGTGCCGGTTCAGCTTCCCCCTGAAGCAGACGGCTACCGAACAGTCTACCAGTTGAATATTCCTGAAACCGCGAACTATGCGGCAGCGGCACCTCAGTACGCCATTGATAACAGCGCCGGCGACACCGCCCCGTTCAGCAAAATTGCGTACTATCTTGAACTGGAAAAGAAAAACGGCACGAAACAATATGCGTTCGCCTCAATGGACAGCTTCACTGAAGATCTGAAAAAAACAGGCGTTCCGGTCAAGTCCGGCGGTGCCCGCTTTATGCAGAAGGTCAACAACCTGACCGTCCGGAGCAACGTAGCGGGCGTGATCCCCTGCACCGATTCCGACGGAGGAAACATCGAGTTCTGGCCCGGCAATTATACCCAGACCAATCAGCAGAATATTCCGGATGCGTCACCGTCCAAGTTCGATTTCGGCGACACGGGAAATGACAGAGTCCCCGGCTACGGCTGCATGCAGGTTCATAACTGGAAAGAAAAACAGACCGTTTTTGCTTTCAACCATTGGGGCGGATCTCCGGGCGGCGTTGATGTCGGCATCGGCAACTCACCGCAGGGAAATCCGGACTGGACCTTCAGCAAAAATGCACCGGAATACACCGTCCGGCGGCTGACCGTGCTGGTCAAATAGTCAGCAGAGATAATTTGTGCGCGCGGAAATCCGGAAGTTCGTAATCGCCGATGAATTTGAAACCGCCGAGCGCTGCTTCATCACCGAAGTCGCCAACGATCCGTCCGACGAAACTGTTTCGATTGCGCGGGCGCGGGTCGAACCGGGCGTAACGACGGCATGGCATAAACTGCGCGGCGCATCCGAATGCTACCTCATCATCTCCGGGCAGGGACTTGCAGAAATTGGAAATCTTGAACCGGCGGCCGTCACCGCCGGCGATGTGATCTGCATCCCGCCGGACACGCCGCAGCGGATTGCCAATACCGGCAAGGACGATTTGCTCTTCTTCGCCGTCTGCTCTCCGCGCTTCACGCCGGACTGTTACATCAGCCTTGAATAAACTTCCGTCCGGACGCTGTAAAAAGTTGCGTTAACCCGCGGCGAAGATATTATGCGCATCTTCATTAAAACTCCGGAGGGCTTATGTTGAAACGTCTGTACCTGATGCTGTCACTGCTGGTTTTTTCCGTTCCGTGTTTCGCGGCAACCCTGACTTTGCCGACCGTTTTTTCCGACCACATGGTACTGCAGCGCGAACGCGCGGTACCGGTCTGGGGCAAAGCCGATCCGGGTGCAGCGGTTACCGTCGAGTTCGCCGGGCAGACCAAAACGGCGACGGCGGGAACTGACGGAAAATGGAAAGTGGCGCTTGATCCGATGCCGGCTTCTTCTGAATCCCGCCTCCTGAAGGTTACTTCCAGTCTGAAATCGGAAATCATCAATCTTCAATTCACCGATGTACTCATCGGTGAGGTCTGGCTCTGCTCCGGACAGTCCAATATGCAGATGCCTCTGGAGGGATTCCCGCCGAACGGTCCGATTGAAAATTCGGGAGCCGAGATCGCGGCGGCAAACTATCCGCTGATCCGCCTGTACGACACACCCAGAGTAAGCACGGAAGATCCGCAGGAAACCATTAAATCCCGGTGGGCCGTCTGCACCCCTGAAACCGCAAAACCGTTTTCGGCGTGCGCCTATTACTTCGGACGGAAGCTGCATCAGGATCTCAACGTCCCCGTCGGCCTGCTGGTCAGCGCGTGGGGCGGAACCCGGATCGAGCCGTGGACACCGCCGTGCGGATTCGAAGGCATCGAATCGCTGGCAGGCATCAACCGGCAGGTTCAGAAAACGCTGCCGGCCTCCCCGCTCTACAAAAAAGCCCTGACCGATTACCTGACCGGCATCAGCCAATGGACCGCTGCCGCTCAAAAAGCGATGCAGACCAACGGTTATATTTCCGCCCCGCCCGCTTTTCCTGCCGACCTGATTCTGACCGGCAACCAGCAGACTCCGACCAAAAATTACAACGGCATGATCCATGCCCACGTCCCCTTCGCGATTCGCGGTGCCATCTGGTATCAGGGCGAGTCGAACCACGGCGAAGGCATGCTGTACGTCGATAAAACCAGAGCGCTGCTGAACGGCTGGCGTAAACTCTGGGGCTATGACTTTCCGTTTTACTTCATCCAGATTGCTCCCTACGGGTACGGAGCGGAAAACCCGGAAATCCTGCCGGTTTTCTGGGAAGCCCAAGCCGAAATCGTGAAGACCATTCCGAAAACCGGCATGGCCGTTATCACCGATCACGCCACGCTGGATAACATCCACCCCTCGGATAAAAAAGATCCGGGCATCCGGCTGGCGCTGCTGGCCGAAGCCAATGACTACGGCATGAATGTCGTCTGCACCGGCCCGGTTTTCCAGACTCTGGAAAAACAGGGCGGCAAACTGAAAGTGATTTTCAGTTCCGCCGCAGGCCTGACCACCCGCGACGGCAAAGCCCCCGACTGGTTTGAAGTCGCCGGCAAAAACGGCCCGTTCAAAAAAGCTGACGCCAGGATCGAAGGCAATGCGGTTATCGTTCAGTCCGGCGAAGTAGCCGAACCGGTCGCCGTCCGCTTCGGCTGGAATAAAATCGCCACGCCGAATCTGGTCAACGGAGCCGGGCTGCCCGCCGCCGCCTTCCGCGCAGGCGATCTTCCCAAACCGGAAAACCCGGCGGTAATGCAAGTGCCGGAAGCCGCCGGCTTCCGGATCGTCTATCAACTGGATATTCCGGAGACCGCCGCCTATGCCGCACAGGCCCCCAGATACGCGGTTGATAACAGCGCCGGCGACACCGCGCCGTTCAGCAAAATCGCGTACTACCTTGAACTGGAAAAACCGGACGGCACCAAACAGTATGCCTTCGCTTCCATGGATCGTTTCACGGACGACCTGAAAAAAGCCGGCGTGCCGGTCAACTCCGGCGGAGCCCGCTTCATGCAGAAGATCAGCAGCCTGACCGTCCGGAGCAACGTGCAAGGCGTGGTTCCCTGCACCGATTCGGACGGCGGAAACATCGAATTCTGGCCGGGCAATTATTCTCCGGACAATCAGCAGAACATTCCCGGCGCCTCCGGGCAGTTTGATTTCGGCGACGCACCGAATAACGCAGTTCCCGGCTACGGCTGCATGCAGGTTCATAACTGGAAAGATAAACAGACCGTTTTCGCCTTCAATCACTGGGGCGGATCCCCGGCGGTAATCGACATCGGCATCGGCAACTCACCGCAGGGAAATCAGGACTGGACCTTCAGCAAAAATGCGCCGGAATACACCGTTCGACGACTGACCGTGCTGGTCAAATAGGAACCCGATGGTGCGCGCGGAAGTCCGGAAGTTTACAGCCGCCGATGAATTTGAAATGGCTGAACGCTGTTTCATTACCGAAGTCGCCAACAATCCGTCCGATGAAACTGTTTCGATTGCGCGGGCGCGGGTCGAACCGGGGGTAACGACGGCGTGGCATAAACTGCGCGATGTAGCCGAACGCTATCTCATCGTCTCCGGACAAGGCCGTGCAGAGATTGGAAATCTTGAACCGGCGGCCGTCACCGCCGGTGATGTGATCTGCATTCCGCCGGACATGCCGCAACGAATTACCAACACAGGCAAAGACAATCTGATTTTTTTCGCCGTCTGTTCGCCACGCTTCACGGCCGGCTGTTACATCAGCCTTGAGTAAATCTTCGCCCGACCGGCGTTAATTCAAATCCTGATCAGTAAAAGTTCCGGCACCAAAATACTGCCATCCGCTATTATAAAGATAGACATCACAGGTTCCGTTCGTCGGCGACGTGTAATACAAATCAAATCCAAAAGGATTATAGTAATCCGACTGGAGAATGAAGCGAACCCGGACGGGAACCGGATCCCACTCCCAATATGTAAGAGCCGCATTCGGCGCTGAATCGACCGTCACGCGCCCGCTGTTGATTCCGTCCGGCTCAACGGTCACCACATTACTGCCGACCATTATGACAAGCCGATGAAGAATAGGGCTCCCGGTTCTATTTTTGTCCATTGGGTACACGACCCGCGCCGCATGGAAATAGCCGCGCGAATCGGAGGAGAGTGAAAGCTCTGCCGTGCCGGTCGGCACAGGCCAATAGCCGCTGGTATATTCAACCCAGTCGCTCAGATTGGTCGAGGCATAGATATACTGATAACTCGAGGTGGCAGTGCCGGTTGAAATTTTTATTCCGTTGCTGTTCGCGATCTCAATCGGCAGAGGCATTACCTCCGGCAAAGCCTGATTGGTGACCGCAAAATTCTGCGCATCGGTTCCATTGCGGGTGATAAATACATTCGTAACCGTTACATCCTCCAGCGGACGGTCATTGGCATCG
>JBAZTQ010000022.1:0-28783 GCA_041661845.1 Kiritimatiellales bacterium
ATCGAATGTCCACCAGACCCACGGCTTTGGTTCCGACGGCTCATTCGGCTTCAACGCGGCGATCTGTTCGGCGGAGAGCGCGCAGTCATAGATACGCGCATCATCAACCGTGCCGGAGAAGAAATCTTTACAGCCCGGATGCCGCGGGCCGATGACGATTACACTTTCCGGCCCGAAGGTCTGCGGTGCCCGAATCGTGCAACGCGAGTATTCCCTGCCGTCACGGTATGTCGTCACCTCACTGCCGCGATAAACGATGGCAATTTGCACCGGCGTGGTTGCGTCAGCGGTCTCTACAGGCCATGCGGTCTGCTCCTTCTCCGTACGAAAATGCGACTCGCTGCCGGGCATCCACTTTGCACGCACGATTTCGCCGAAGACAATACCGTCAAAATGTCCTTTGCCGTCGTCAATCGTCAGTACACTGCCGCCGCGCTGGGTAAGATTGGCGGGCGTGACCCAGGCAACGAGCGTTTTATCGGCAAGCGGGCTGTCCTCCGCACCGGCCGCTGCAACCAGCAGTGTCACAATCGCCGCACAGGCTCCGCTGCATGAAAAGCAGCGGTTATTAATGTGTCTGCCGATTAAGTGGTTATCCACAGTCAACTCCGCGGGTGTTTCTAACGGAAAACGTCCTGTTTGCCGGGAGCAATCGTGTGCGTTTTTCCAAATATACGAAGCTTTACAGGCGATGGATTCGTGCCGTCCGCCGCGATCTCCACGGAAGCCGGGGTTACTCTGAGCTGAAGGGCATTGCCTCTGAATTTAATCCGGAAGCAAAGGCTTTTCCATTCCGGCGGAAGATGCGGATCAAACCGCAGTTCGTCGCCGTGCAATTCAAGTCCGGCAAAGCCGTAGGCCATCGCCTGCCAGAGGCCGCCGAAGTTTCCGATGTGGATCCCGTCGCGGGTATCATTGTTGTAATCAACAAAATCAAAATCCGCCGAAAGATTGAAATAGTGCATCGCACGATCCATCAACCCCAGCTTCGCCGCGACCAGCGCGTGAATGGAGGGACTGAGCGAAGAGCCGTGCAGGATGAACCGCTCATAATAGTCCCAGTTAGCCTGAAAATGTTTCTGCCGGAATTTTTCCGGCAGCAGCGTCAGCAGCAGAATCACATCCGGCTGCTTCATCCCCTTGCATTCATGATATTCCGCGCCGGGGCCGCCCCACTCGCCGCCGGTCACATCCCAGGTGTCTTTCAAATCATAAAATCCGTCGCATTGCGGAATCAGACCGGTCTTTTCATTGGACGGACAGTACATTTTGTCTGCGATCTCCCGCCAGCGTGAGGCTTCGCCCTTGTCCGGACAGAATTCCGCCGCGCGGCGCAGCACATAGGCTGTCAGATAATTGGTGTACGCATTATTATCCGTTACCGGGTGATATTCATCCGGCCCGCCGACTCCGTGAATTTCATAACGGTCTTGCGCCGCATTGAAAACCACGCGCCCGGCCATATAACGGGCGCACTCCGTCACCACGTCTTTGCCTTGCGTTTCCAGCCACTGGAAATCGCCGGTAATGTCGGCATAACGCAACGCGGCGTACGCTATATCAGGCACCACATGAATCTGCGTCCGGCTGCAGGTGATCGCCACGGGAGCATGTTCGAATCCTTCCACCGTACACGACCACGGATAGCGCGCCCCTTTGCGGCCTTCCGATTCCGCATACGCCCGGGCGTCGTCCAGCATGCGGCGGCGGTACCGAAGGTGCGCACCGCCCCATTCGGGAAAAACCCACTGGTAAAACGGCGCGAGATTAATGTCGGTGTCCCAGAAGACATGTCCGTTATAGCCCTGCCCGGTCAGCGCTTTGGCACCGATACTGAATCTGGAGTCGGTTTGCGGCGAAGCAATAATCAGATGAAACAAAGCAAAACGAAGCCGCTGCTGGGCTTTGGCGTCGCCTTCGATTTGAATATCCGCCTGCTCCCAGATTTTCTGCCAGACTCTGGAACTTTCCGCGCGGCAGGTTTCAAATCCGGCTTCGGCACTGCGCTGTGCCAGCTCCAGCGCAGACTGTCCGGGATTTCCATCCTGCGTGGAATAGACGGTGCTGAACTTTTCGAGCGTCAGCGTTTCGCCCCGTCCGGCCTGAACCGGCATAATTTTTTTGTAACGGCGCAACTGTGTTTCATTTTTCCAGACGCTGGAAATTTTTCCGTTCACCGTCAGCCGGTTTTCCGAACATTGGAAAACCTGCGTTCCGCTGCCGGCTACCACCGATTTCAGCAGAAGCCCGTCCGGCAAATTCCCGGCCACCGATTCGGCATATTCAATATTGAGTGAAGCGTCTATCCCGCTCTCGATGTTCACCTCGCCCGACCAGTTTTCCGGCGTAATGGTGATTTCCTGCGCAATCAGACGGCGCTCCGCCATACTGCAAAACCGGCGGAAACACAGTCCGGTTATATTTCCCCAGCCGTCGTCCCAGCGCACCGTCCGGGTAAGCGTACCGGTTTTCAGATCGAGCGTCCGGTTGTACTCCAGCAGTTTACCGTCCCACATCCGGAACGGTTTTCCATCGAGCCATATTTTCGTGAACAGCGGATCCGGCAGATTCTGAATGAGATAAATCTCTTCCGGTGTCGGCATCAGCTCTTCATTGAAAATGTATTTTTTCCGGCAAAAGGTATCCGCCGTGCAAAACTGCCGTTCAATTGACTTCCGGAAAACGCCGGCGGCAAAAAGTCCCTGCACCTCTCGGGTGCCCAGCTCTTCGTAGCTGCCGCGCAATCCGATCAATCCGTTGCCGATACAAAACTGGGTTCCGCCGATCCGTTCATTGGCCGGATGATAGACCGATTCGGAGACCGTCCATTCGGCACAGCCAGCCTTTGCTGTTGTATTCGTCATAAATGCCCTTATTCAGTGTTAAGCAATTAATTATTTCGTCATTCTCTCGGCCCGTGAATGTCGTTCTGCGTATTTGATTTAATGAAATCCAAAAATCAGGACTCATGGGCAGAGGTCGGGGTTTTCACTTCTTTGCGAAAAGCGGACGGCGAAATGCCGGTTGTTTCTTTAAACACGGTACTGAGCCGGACATCGCTGCCGAAACCGCACATACCGGCAATTTCTGCAAGGGAAAGATCGGTATCCGCCAGCATCTGTTTGACCCGCTGTATGCGCTGCCGGCGGATTTCCGCCAGCGGGGTCCGGCCCAGTTCAGCCCGGAATTTACGTTCAAGCAAGGTGCGGGAAATAAAAACATGCCTCAGCAGGTCTTCCACCCGCATCGGCTCGGCAACATGCTCCTGAATGAACCGCAGCGCTTTAACCACCACCGGGTCGGAAACCTGCAAAACGTCGGTGGATTGTCTGCTGATCAATCCCATCGGGGATAAAAAATGCTTTCTCTGTGAAATTTTTTTCCCGTTTAACATCTGTTCGAGCAATACCGCCGCATCATAGCCCACCCGTTCGTCCGGCGTGCGGATGCTCGACAAAGGCGGATTCGAAATGTTGCACAGCAGTTCATCGTTACTGATCCCCAAAACCGCCACATCCTCAGGTATCCGGAAGCTGTACTGCCTGCAGAACTGGATGAACTGAAAGGCTTCCCAGTCATTACAGGCCAGAACCGCCACGGGTTTCGGCAGACTCTCCAGCCATTTTAACTTCTCGCGGTCAATCTCCTCCCGGGTTTGCTTATCGATATTATAAACCTTGGTGGGATACAGGTGGACGGAGCATTCGTATCCGGCTTCTTCGACCGCATAGCGGAACGCCTCCGCCCGGTGAAGGGAAAATTCGTATATATCGTTGCCGAGAAATGCGAAATTCACAAATCTCCGCTCCATGAAATAACTGGCGGCCATCCGGCCTATCGCATCTTCATCCAATGTCACAAACGGTATCAGCGAATCATCCGGCTGCATCAGAATCGCCACCCACGGCCGTTCATACTGCTGCTCAAAAATCCCCAGTTCCGTATCCACCACTCCGGAGATAATGCCGTCCGGATTCCATTGACGGAGATCCTTTTCAAGCACCGGCGAATCGGACTGCACCAGATGCAGCGTCCAGTAAGGATGGCTGTATACAAACTTGGAAACGCCCAGCAGTATGTTCCGTCCATACCCGTGCCACGGAACTACAACGGCTATCTTACGTTCCTTTTTCATAGGGCGTGTTGTATATTCATAACTTCCCCGCTGCAAAGCCAAATATCGAAATCATTAAACCAAATACGGAAACCGGTATAGTTTTTCTATATCACCGTGTGGTTTATTAAACGGATAAGTCGGCAGGAGTTGTTGAGAAAGGATCTTATATGGACAAATTGACGTCGAAAGAGCGGTTCACACGGATGTACGGACACCGGGATGCGGATCGCGTGCCGGTTATTGACAGTCCCTGGGACGCTACGATTGAACGCTGGCACCGGGAAGGAATGCCGGAAGGAATGAGCTTCGTTGACTATTTCGGGCTGGACGGAGTGGCCCGCATCGGTGTGGATAATTCACCGCAGTTCACACCCCGGACTATTGAAGAGACAGATGCGTACAAGATTCACACAACCTCGTGGGGCGCCACCCTGAAAAACTGGAAACACGCGGCCTCCACGCCGGAATTTGAGGACTTCACCATTGTGGATCGCGCCTCCTGGGAAAAGGCCAGAGCGCGAATGACGCCGGACCGCGACCGGATCGATTGGGCGCAGCTGGAACGGGATTACCCGAAATGGATAAAGAACGGCTACTGGATACAGGCCGGCCTGTGGTTCGGATTTGATGTGACACATTCCTGGATTGTGGGCACCGAACGCCTGCTGTTCGCTCTCATCGAAGATCCTGACTGGTGTTGCGACATGTTCTCCCATGAATTGGAAACCAACCTCGCCCTGCTTGACCTTGTCTGGGATGCCGGATACCGGTTTGACTGCATCACCTGGCCCGACGACATGGGCTACAAGGGCACACAGTTCTTCTCGCTGGATATGTATCGCGCGCTGGTGAAGCCGTTTCACAGGCGTGCAATCGAGTGGGCCCATGCCAAGGGTATCAAAGCCCATATGCATTCATGCGGTGATGTAAATCCGTTTGTTCCCGAGCTGATCGGGATCGGCCTCGATGCGCTGAACCCCCTCGAAGTCAAAGCCGGTATGAATCCGGCACATCTCAAACAACTTTATGGAAACGACCTTGTTTTGCACGGAGGAATCAATGCGGTGCTGTGGGATCATCCGGATCAGATACGCGCCGAAATGGAACGTGTCATACCGGTGATGAAACAAAACGGCGGCTACATCTTCTCCTCGGATCACTCCGTGCCGTCGAGCGTCAGCCTTGAAGATTTCAGGCAGATCATTGCTTTGGCAAAAGAACTGGGATCGTATTCATAATCATCTGGACAACCAGCTTCACCGGCACGTCCAAAGCCGTGCCGGTGACTTGTATCAAAGCAAAAGAATCTGTTTAATCGGCTCAGCAACTGTTTTCCGGGAACAATATGAATACATCTTTTTTCAAACAGAGCCGGGCCAATTGGATATGGTCCGCCGAAAGAACCCACTTGCGCGCCGCAAACCATTCCCCGTCCCATTATGAAGTCCGCCGCTTCCGCCGGACGTTCGATCTGCCGGGCGTACCGACGTCACTGAAAGCCGCCGTGACCGGCGACAGCCGCTACATTCTCTACTGCAACGGACAGATTGTTTCGCGCGGCCCGGCCAAAGGCGATGTGCGCCACCACTTTTATTCGGTCGTCGATCTCACCCCGCACCTGAAGCCCGGACGCAACGTACTGGCCGCGCTGGTCATGGATTTCTCCAAAGTAAAAAGTTATCCGCCGGAACTCGGCGCGCCCTGCTGGAGCATCAACCACTCCGGCGGCTTCCTGCTCGAAAGCAGCGGCCCTATCGATCTATCCACCGGCACAGCGTGGAAAATCCAAACAGATGAAGCCTTCTCGTTTCACAACGAAGGCTGTCCGCACGGCGGCTTCGTCGGCTACTTCGAACGCTTCAATACCGCCGCCGAACCGGCGGGCTGGACGCTGCCGGACTTTGATGACTCCAGCTGGGACAGCGCCACCGAACTCTATCCGCCCGTCCGCATCGAAGACTACCGCGACGCTCCTTCGCCCTACGCCTTGCTCGAAGCCATCGTGCCGCCGCTCGTCGAAAACAAACCGTGCGGGTTTGAATCGGTCTTTTTACCGGGCGGCAGCGAAGCGTCCGCCGAATGGCAAAAATGGCTCGGCGGAAAATCCGTCACCGTTCCGGCCAATAGCCGCGCTGAAATCATGCTGGACGCCGGCGCACTGCAAAGCGGGTTTCCGATACTTGGAACTTCCGGCGGAAAAAATTCCACAGTCCGGATGATGTACGCCGAAGGACTGCGTCTGCCGTGGTCGGTCGAAGACGCCAACATTCTCGGGCGCGGCATCGACACCTCCAACGTCTCCTGCATGAACAGCAGCGAGAAAGCCGGCTGGACGCTCGACCGGCGCGGCACACTCGCAGGCTGGTTTGATGAAGTCATCCTGTCCGGCGGCGAATATTCCTACGAACCGTTCCACTGGCGCACATTCCAGTTCATCAAACTGACGGTTGAAACCGCCGGCGAACCGCTGACGATCCAGCCGCTCACCTACCGCTTTACGTCCTATCCGTTTCAGAAAAATTATGATTTCCAATGTTCGGAAAACTTTTTCCAGAGTCTGGAAAAAATTTCATGGCACACCTTCCGGCTCTGCACCCACGAAACCTTCGAGGACTGCCCGTACTACGAACAGATGCAATATTCCGGAGACAGCCAGATCACCTCGCTGATCGCGCTCGCCGCCGCCGGCGATGCGCGGCTGACCAAACAGGCGCTGTATCAGTTTTCCTGGTCGCTGCGCCCGGAAGGCATCACGGAATGCCGGTTCCCGGCCACACTGCCGATCGTCATTCCATCCTGGAGTCTTCATTACATCCTGATGATCGCCGATTATTTCGATTACACCGGCGACACCGAAACCGTGCGCGACCTGCTTCCTTGCGTCCGGTCGATCCTCGACTGGTTCGACCGTCACAAAGACGAAACCGGTCTGCCTGCCAAACTGCCGCACTGGAGCATCGTTGACTGGTCGCCGCGCTGGCAGCGCGGCTGCCCGCCCGGCTGGGATCGCGGCCCGACGTGTATCATCAGCTCGCAATATCTGCGCGCTCTTCGTGTGGCCGCTAAACTGGAAAAAGCGGCCGGACGAAAAAACAATTATGAGGAAGAAGCCGACAGCGTGGCGGAAAAAATCAACGCCCTTTTCTGGAATGAAGCGCGCGGACTTTATGAAGACTGCCCTGGCGGGCCTGATGCCAGCCAGTACGGTAACGCGTGGGCGGTGCATTCCGGCGCAGCCGTTGCAAGGCGGGCCGCGCGTGCTATGGACGCTGTACTGGAAAATAATGAGCTCGATCCGGCTTCATTTTTCGGCATCTATTTCATCACCCGCGCACTGGAAGACTGCGGACAGTATGCCCACTTCCCGCAACTGCTCGGACGCTGGAAAGAAATGGTCGACGGCGGTTTCAGTACCTGGGCCGAAGACATCACGTACTGGCGCTCGCTCTGTCATGCCTGGAGCGCCTTCCCGGCAATCGAATTTCTGCGCGGCGTTCTCGGCGTCAAACCCGGCAGGTCAGGCTTTGAAGAGATTCTTGTTCAGCCGCAACCGCTCGATTTGAAATTTGCCAAAGGAAATGTTCCCACTCCGTTTGGAAAAGTTTCCTGCGATTGGAATGTTGCCAACGGCACCTTCTCCATTCAGGTAAAAGCTCCGGCGGGAATACCGCTGCGGGTTATTCTGCCGGACGGCAGCGTCCATCGCACAGACACCGGAATATTCAACGGAACCTGCACCTTATGAACCCTTCCTCGCTGATTTTCCTGACGCTTCTCGGCTGTTGCGGCGTATGCCGTGCGGAAGAAATCAGGCTTTCCAATGATTGGAAAGTTAAAGGCCTCCCGGCGACGGCTTTTCAGATCAGCGGAAAGACGGTCGAAATGCGCCCGGAGAGCTGCGGCGCTGCACAGGCCGTGCAGATTATCAAAGGCCCGTTCAAATCTGGCGAGCTGTTGCGCTTCTCCGCTGACGTTGAAACAACCGGCGTCACCGATGAAAAAGGAAACAAGGCGCTGCGGCCTTATGATCTGAACCTGAGTCCGCGCAACGTCTGTCTTGCGCTGGCGCAAATCGATGCTCAGGGCCGGACGCTCAGCGTTTGCGGTTCCGCCCGTCTGCTTGGTTCTGAAAATACCAGACTGGAACTGGAAACCTCCGTGCAGGAGAACGTGGAAACTGTCGAGCTGCGGCTGATGGCTACGCTGGTTACCGGAAAAGTCCGCTGCCGCAATATGGCGTTCGAAAAAATGCCGGCGCCTCCGCTGCAGAATATTCCTGAAGCAAAAATCCTTACCAACCGTCTTGGCCGGTGCTTCTGGCAGATCGACGGGAAAACCCGGCCCCTGGTGATGTACTTCGGCAACAACCAGTTCAACCGCGACGATCGGATTCTTGAAGAAATGGAAAAGGCTGTCGGCGCCGGTGTGCCGGTACTTTCCTTCAACCTGTACCTGCCGGCCATGGCGTCCGACACCGAACTGCTTAAAATCATTGAGCGGTTTATGAAACCGTTTCCCGATGCTTATTTTATGCCGCGCGTCTGGCTCGGGCCCGGCGAGGCGTACCAGAACAGTTTTCCGGAAGAAATGATGAAATATGCCGGCGGACGGATCGGCGGGTATGCCTCCGCTTCTTCCGAACATTGGAAAAAATTCACCGACCACAACCTGCGCGAACTGGTCAAGCTCATCCGCCGCTCCCCGTACGCCAAACAGTTCGCCGGGCTTAAACTGACCTATCACCAGACCGGCGAATGGATTTACTGGGAACCGCAATCCTCCGCCGGATACGACGAACCGACGCGCCGGGACTTCGCCCGCTGGCTGGAAAATAAATACGGGAAAAAATATGAAAATATAACCGTTCCGACCGAAGAAGAGCGCAACACCGGTACGCTCGGAGAATTCCGCGATCCGAAAACCCGGCAGCGCGAAATCGATTTTTCTCTGTTTTACAACACGGCCAACGCCGATAACATCATCCGGTTTGCCCGCACGGTTAAGGAGGCCACGGAAAACAAGAGTCTGGTAGCCGCCTTTTACGGCTACCTATTCGAGCTGGCGTGGAACGAAAACTGGCCGCAGCAGGCCGGGCATCTCGGGCTGGAAAAACTCTGCCGCTCTCCGTATATCGACATCATCGGCGCACCGTATTCGTATAATCCGATCGGACGCGGCTTCGGACTGCCGGTCGATCTGCACGGCCCGTTCGACGGCATCAACCGGTACGGAAAAGTCGCCATGATCGAAGAGGACACTTTTACGCATCTCGCCCTTAATCCAAAAGCCGGCGACGGCTGGGATCCCGCGATTGCTCCCGGCTACGCCAGCCGCACCGCCGACATGACACAAACCGTCGCGGTGCTGCGCCGGGATCTCGGTGTCGCCGCAGCCCGCAACCAGATGCTTCTCTGGCAGAATCTTTTCAGCGAAGGCCGGTTCAATGACCGGCAAATCTGGGATATGTACAAACCCTACCTGGCCTGGATGCAGCAAAGCGCCGAAACCGCCCCGCCCTTTCAACCGCAAGTCGCCGTACTCGCCGACCCGGAAAATATCACGCTGCTGAAAAACAAGGCCTACGGCATTACCGAGCGCTGGCTTTATCAAAACCGCTTCCCGCTCAACCGGGTTGACGCCTCCATTGGTTACTATCTCCAGTCCGATCTGGATAAACTGCCCGGCAGCGTCCGCTGCATCGTGATGCTCAACCCGTTCCGGATCACGGCCGAGCAGAAAACCGTTTTGAAGGAGCGGTTTATGCGCGATGGAAAAATGATCATCTTCTGCTATATGCCTGACATCTATGATGACTCCGGAGTAACTCCGGACGGAACCGGCTTCTGCGGCATAAATCTGGAACTTAAACCCGGGCCTATCATTCCTGAATCACGGGCAAACGGAAAAATCAGTCCGGATTCAAGAGGAGCACATTTCGGCGGTAAACAGTTCGGCATGCAGAAAGAGCAGCCCTGCGCACCTTTCCTGAAGGTGACCGATTCAGACGCGGTGGTTTTCGCCAACTACACCGCCACCGGCGAAGCCTCCTGTGCGCTGAAAGAAATGAACGGCTGGACATCTGTCTATCTCGGCTCGCCCGGACTGCCGCCGGGACTGTGGCGCGAGCTGTTCAGAAAAGCGGACTGCCATCTCTATCTGGACGACAAAACTTTTTCACAGGATTTTGAAAAGCCCGATTTCATTCAGGCCGACGGGAAATTCCTGATGATCCAATCCGCGTGCGGCGGAACAAAAACCATTCATCTGCCGGCCCGCGCCGCAAAAGTTTACCGGTTTGATGATTCGGCTCCGCAGCTGATTGCAGAAGACTGCGACGAGTTTCGTGCTGACCTGAAACCGGGAATCCCCGCCTTTTTTCTGTGCGAATGAAAAGAGTGGTGGGCCCGCTCGGACTTGAACCGAGGACCAAGAGATTATGAGTCTCCTGCTCTGACCAACTGAGCTACGGGCCCGAAAGAGGCAAGAAGATAGTCTGCTCCCTGTTTTGACGCAAGCACTTATGCCGCCCGGCACCCGCTTACCTCAATCGGCGGCAGAGCTGTCTGAACGAAAAGGCGCGCCGGAGCGGTTTCCCCGTTTCCTGCGAAAACTTCAGGCCCTGATAAGGACAAACGCAGTGCCGCGCCGGACAGTGTTGAGACGAAGGGCCGGGTCTGAAGGTGCCGTCAAACAGGTTGCCGCAACTTTCAGTCATCGTGCTGCACCGCGTGACGTGTCCGGACACATCCATATTAAATGCGTTGTGTCCGGCGTCGCAAAGCCGGCCGGAGAAGTTGATCCGGTCCGCCAGAATGGCCTCTTCATACGGACTGAGCCCAAAGGCTGAAATCCGCCGCCGCTCTGCTCCGGTGAAGGCGCCGGGATACAATTTGCCGGCATAGTCGCCCCGGAAAATTTTTACGCTCACGCGCTGCACGCCCAGCTTCCGGATGTCTTCTATCAGGGCCGCCAGCTGCGGCAGCTCGGGCGGATAAGAAATCAGAAAAACCTGCACATAGAAGCCGCTGTCCTGCAGTTGCAGAACCCGCCGGACGAACGGCTCCGTTCCGCCGCACTTTCCCTCCAGTTCGGCGATGTGCGCAGTGGCGTTGATGGCATAGATTTTTCCGGGATCAATCTGCCCGATAAACGGTTTGATGGATTGGCTCAGGTTGGTGTTGATCGAGATCTCGTTGCATTTTTGAAGCTCTGCCAGCAGTCCGGTGAACCCCGGATAGAGAAACGGCTCGCCGCCGGTCAGGTGAATCCGCCATGGATGCCCGGTCTTCTGAAAGGCTTCGGCAATAAACTGCGCCGAGTGCTTCCGGCAGTCCGGGTGCTCCTCGAACTGACACTCGTTTACGCCGGGACGAAAGCAATAAGCGCAGCGGAAATTGCAGCGCCGGTTAATGCGCCACAGCATGTGAAGAAAATCGGAAGTATTATCTGCATGGTTGTTCATTGCGTTTCGAAAGTATCCTGACGGAAAAAATTAGGCAAATCCTCCGCGCGGATACTCATCACTTGTCTTTCATGCGCCCATACCTCACTATCCGGACATGCTCGAAAACGACAGTATCCGCGCATGGGTGGTTGCGGCGGACATGGGACTCGGCCACCAGCGGGCAACCAGTCCGCTCCGCCTGATTGCCGAAGAAGGCATTCTCACGGCCGGCAGCGCAAGCGTCAGCAGCCCCGCAGAGAAAAAGCTCTGGGATAAAACCCGCAACGCCTACGAATTCCTTTCCCGCGCCCGCGGTTTTCCAGTCATCGGAAAACCGCTCTTCGCTTTGCTCGATGAGCTCCAGAAGATCGCGCCGTTCTATCCCCGGCGCGACCTTTCGCGTCCGACCTATCAGGTTGACCTGATGGATTCGCTCATCCGAAAAGGGATCGGTCACGAGCTGATTGAAAAAATGCGCACCAAACCGCTGCCGATGATCACCTCCTTCATGCTGCCCGCCATCGCCGCCGGCGAGGCCGGATACGATCCGGTTTACTGCATTATCTGCGACGCCGAAATCAGCCGCGCGTGGGTCGCCAAAAATCCCGCCGCCAGCCGTATCCGCTATCTTGTCCCGTGCGGCCGCGCCATGAAGCGGCTCAAGAGCTACGGCGTCCCCGACGAACGGATTTTTCTGACCGGATTTCCCATGCCGCTCGAAGTGACGGGAAACCGCGACCTCGACATTCTGCGCGCCGACATGGCCCATCGGCTTCATTATCTCGACCCCGCCGACCGTTTCTGGCCGCTGCACGGCCTCAACGTCGCTCACTTCCTCGGCGAAGAAAACTGCGGTCCGAAACCGGACCGTGTGCTCACCATCACGTACGCCGTCGGCGGCGCAGGCGCTCAGCGCGAAACCGGACGGGAAATTACCGAAAGCCTGCGCCAGCAAATCGAAAAAGGGGAAGTTGTCCTCAATCTGGTCGCCGGCATCCGCCGGGACGTCCGGGACTGTTTCGGGAAAATACAAAGCGACCTGCGATTAAGCTCAGGCGGACTGCGCATTCTCTACGCACCGGACAAAACCGAATACTTCCGGCTTTTCGCGCAGACCATCCGCATCACCGACATCCTCTGGACCAAACCCAGCGAACTCTCCTTCTACTGCGGACTCGGCATTCCAATCATCATGTCGCCGCCGATCGGCGCGCAGGAGCGTTATAACTGCAAATGGCTGATGGAAATTCAGGCCGGCATCCCGCAGCAGGATCCGCGCTACACCGGCGAATGGCTGATCGACCTCCTGCACGAAGGCCGGCTCGCCGAAGCCGCGTGGAGCGGATTCCTCAAAGCCCGCAAATACGGCACATACAAAATTCTGGATATTCTCAAAACCGGCACCATGCAGCGCGACCCCTCTCCGCTCAAGCGCTGAATGTTCAGCACCGCTCAGCGCGTCTCTTTTTTCGGCAGGCCGCCGTTCGGAAGCACCAGCAGTCTGGCTCCTTTCCAGTAATTTTTCGGAACGCCTTCTCCCCGCCAGTAGCAGAGTCCCAGTGCGATCTGTGCGCGGACATTCCCCTGCTCCGCCGCACGGCGATACCAAACCGCCGCCTGCGTATAATCCTTCTTAACCTCTTCCCGGCCGTAGTAATAAAAGGTTCCGAGCATAAACTGGGCTCCGGCGTCTCCTCTTTGTGCGACCTGCAAGGTCTGCGAAAAACGGGGGGATTCCGCCCGCGAGGCAAGCCCCGCGAGAAAGACGGAGGCCAGAAGAATGTATCCGAAGAGACGCATAGCCGACTCTGATTAAGCAACTCATATACTTTTACCTGCCGGCCTTCAAGCAGACCAACCCCTTAAAATTTTTCGCGGCCCGGACACTAAATCCGGCCCGGAAAACGCCGTGTGAAGAATTCGTGTTTTCTGAAAATCGCCGGGCTGTTACAGCCTGTCTACTTCACCTTCAGCGGCGCGCTTTGGATCTGCTGCGGAGTCCGGATAAAGTCCTCGCCTACGAAGGCGGTAAAGGTGACGGACTTGCCGGATACACTCGCGGGTACATCAAAGGTGACGTCAACAGTTCCTTCGGTCTGGGCTTTCACCACCTTGCGATCCAGCCGTTCGGGCCCCGACTTCATCGTGACCGTGATCGCCTGCTCGCCGAGTTCCGCCGGAAAATTATGATGAATTCCGACCGTAACCGGTTCGGTTGCCACGACAACTTCCGGCGGAATGAATGCGATGAGACCCGCCGATTTTCCGGAAGCCTTGGCGGCGGCGTTCTTTTTCGTCTTTTCCTTCTTCGGATGTTCGTATTCGTTGATGAGTTTCTGTTTGGCGGCGGCAAGGATTTCCGGGTTGTCCATCTGTGCAAAAGCCTGCGCCAGCGGGTCGCCGGTGCGCTGCATAAGCGCGAGCAGTTCCTTGCGAAACGCTGCAATCTCCGCCTGCCGGGAAGTATCACCGATCAGATTACGGCGTTCAAAACGGTCGTCGCTCATGTCGTAGAATTCTTCGGGCGTGCGGTAGAGATAAAAGTCGGTGCGTGCTTTGATCGCCGGATTGGTCGTGGCGGCGGCCAGCATCGCCTTCCAGGTGAGTCCGCCCATATTTTCGGCGCTGTATTTCATCCTGCCGTCGCTCCAGGCGTTCCAAATATAGGAACGGTCTTTGGTGCGGATACAGCGCATCAGCAGCCAGTTGCCGCCGGAACTTTGGTTATAAAAAGTAAAGACCCGGCTCCAGTCACCGGGCATGGCCGCTCCTTTCAGCGCGGGCAGGAACGAACGGCCGTCCATATCCGGGATCATAGCCACGCCGCCGGCGTCGAGCAGCGTCGGCGTGAAGTCGATGGTGGAAACCATATGATCACGATCCACACCGCCGGGACGGACAACGCCCGGCCAGCGCAGAATGAGCGCGCCGCGGGAACTGTTCTCATAGTCGTTTGATTTCGCGAAAGGCAGCGACATGCCGTGGTCTCCGCCGTAAAAAAACACCAGCGTGTTGTCGCGCGCTCCGGCGTCATCAATTGCTTTGAGCACGGCTCCGACGCAGTCGTCCAGCCGCCGGACGCTGGTGTAATACTGCGCCATCTCCCGGCGGACATCCGGAAGATCTTCGAGGAATCCCGGCACGGCGTTTATATCTTCCGGCTTAATCCAGCGGCTCGGCACATCGCCGTGCGCCAGGTCTTGCGGGCCGCCCTCGCCGATAAACGGACGGTGCGGATCGGTGCAGTTGACATGATGAAAAAACGGTTTCCCCTGACTCCGCGCCATGCCGATGAACTTGGCCGTCGCCTCGGCCAGTTTCGCCGGAGAACGGGTGATCTGTGTCTCGGCGTAGTCCGCACAGAAATTTTCCGCCGGCTGGTAATGCGGGATTTTGCCGAACATAGAGATGAGATAGCCCGCATCGTGCAACTGCTGGTTGAGCGTCCGGACTTCGGGCTTCAGCGGAAAGAAACCCATGCTGCCGCTGCGGTGCGGATAAAGTCCCGTATGCATGATCTGCCGCACCGGCTGACAGACGGCCACGGTGGAATAAGCATATTGAAACCGCATTCCGTCGGCGGCCAGCCGGTCGAGGTTCGGCGTCAGATCTTTGATCGGTCCGCCGTAACATCCCGACGAGTCATAGTTCATGTCGTCGGCGGTAATGAAAACGATATTGAGTTTTCCGGACTTTGCCGGCGCGTCGCCGGCAAACAGTGCTGCCAGCGGAGCCAGCAGCGAAGCAGCAAAAATACAATGGCGGTATTTCATTATTCTCCCGATTTCTTTTCAGGGTTTTGTGCGCCGGGATGGAAAAGGTATTCCAGCCCGTTGGCTTTGATGGTGTACACGGTTTCGAGCATCTGCCCCAGCTCGCCTTTCGGAAAACCTTTCTGCTTGAACCAGACGACATAAGGCTCGGGCAGATCAACCAGCCGTCGGCCGGCATATTTGCCGAAAGGCATCACGGCCTTCGCCAGCTTGATAAACGCCTCGCGATCGGGCTGAAGTTCCTGACTCATGGCGAGGATTCTGATTAATCAAACAGCGGACGGCAAATTAAAACCCCAGCGCTGAATATTGAACCTTTCAGCACATCAGCCGGTAACCGATGCCGGGCTCGTTGCGCAGCAGGCGCGGCTGACCCGCCGGTTCTCCCAGTTTTTTGCGGAGATGGTTCATGTAGACCCGCAGGTACTGCGCCTGTTCTTCCGCTTGCGGCCCCCAGACTTCGCGCAGGAGCTGGCGGTGCGTAACCACTTTACCGGCGTTTTGAGCAAGCACCCGCAGAAGCGCATATTCTGTCGCCGTGAGAGAAATTTCCTGTCCGTCGCGCTTCACGGTTCGTGATGAAAAATCGATTTGCAGCGAAGCACATTCAAAAACGGGTTCCGCCATTTCAGCCGCCGTATGCCGCTGGATGGCGCGCAGCCGCGCGGTCAGCTCCGCGCTGTGAAAAGGTTTAGTGAGATAGTCGTCCGCCCCGGCATCCAGCGCGGAGACTTTGTCTTCAACGCCCTGCCGGACTGAAAGGATGAGCACCGGAACTTTGCTCCATTCGCGCAGACGCCGCAGTACGTCGATGCCGTCCATATCCGGCAGGCCGAGATCGAGCAGCACGACATCCGGCTTGCGGTGCGCGAGTTCGATCAGTCCGGTTTGACCGGTCTCCGCTTCGTAAACGCGGTACTGCTCAGCTTCAAGCGTCACCTTCAGCAGGCGGCGGATCTGGACTTCGTCATCAATGATCAGTACGATTTTCAGACTCATGAGACAACCTCCGCTGCAAATTCGACCGGTACGCGCAGCGTAAACACCGCGCCGCCTCCGGGATCATTGACGACTTCAACCTGCCCGCCCATGGACTGGACAAATCCTCTGACAATGGAAAGGCCCAGCCCCGTGCCGCCCGGTCTGGCATTGGATCCGCGGTAGAATTTGTCAAAGGCGTGACTCAACATCTCTGTCGAGAAGCCGGAGCCGCGGTCCGACACACGTACAACCAGATGATCTTCGTCGCGCCAGGCAGTAACACCGATTTCCGTTTCCGGCGGACTGTACTGGGCGGCGTTGGAGAGGAGGTTGGACAGCGTGTGCTGCATCAAACCGAAATCCAATTTAAAACTCGGAAGTTCCGGTTTGATGACAATCTTGACCCGGTGATCCCGGATCACATCCGCGACCTGTTCCTGCGCGGCATCCATCAATTCATCCATATCGCACCAGACCGCTTCAAGCCGCAGGCGTCCGGTTTCCAGCCGGGTCATATCCAGCAGATTGTCCACGACCCGGCGCAACCGCCGGACGGCTGTTTCGATTTCGTCGAGAAATGTTATGCCGCCTTTCAGCGGCGAAGCGGTGAGCAGAAGATTGAGTTCACTGGCTGCCGTAGTCATCACCGCCAGCGGTGTTTTCAGCTCATGCGATACACAGTCGAACAATGCTTTGTAGAGGCGTTCCGATTCCACCGCGACCCGCGAATTATTCGCCGCTTCCATCCAGCGGTAGCGTTCGATGATGACGGCGATGTGATCCGCCAGCGTCTCGATTAATTCCTGTTCATCGACCGCCAGCGTTCTGGGATGTGCGAACCGGACAGCCAGTACGCCCCACTTGCCTTGTGCGGTTTTCAGCGGCAGGTGCAGTCCTTCCGATTCCGGCAGTGTGTCGGTAAAACGTCCGGCTGTTTTTCCGTTGAGAAACGACCAGGCCGAAACCGCCTTTTCTTTTTCACTGATCGCCCACGTTCCTGCCGGATGAGGTTGCGCGTCAAGTCCGCCGCCCGGACTCGCCAGCAGAACAGCTGAGCCGGCCTCAAGCAGCGTGTCGACTTCGTGAATCACGCTGCGCAAGCCCTGATCGAGCGATCCGCTCTCCACCGCACTTTGCGCGATACGATAAAGCGCCTGGGCGCGCTGTTCCCGGCGGCGCTCCGAGGACTCGCGCAGGCGCAGGCGGGCCGTCAATTCGCCGATGACCACCGCGACCACAAAATACATGATGAACATGAGCGCGTCCGGAAAACTGGAAATGCGGAAGGTGAAGACCGGCGGAATGAAAAGAAAATTCCACGTCAGCGCACCGAGCGTGGCGGTCAGGAAAATAGCGCGGCGGGAAAACCGCGTAGCCAGTAAAACCACCGCCAGCAGGTACAGCAGCGCAATCGTCCAATAGCCGATGATATCTTCCAGAATCCAGGAAAGCAGCGTGATCCCCGCCACGGTGCCCAGACCGATCAGCGATTCCATCTTCCAGTTCCCGGCGAGAAAATCCAGCTTTGGAACAGACGCGTGGCGCTTACCTGATTTTTCAGCACGGACAACACAGACATCTATATCGCCGCTTCGCTGAATCAGTTTGTCAACCAGCGTCCGCCTGCCGAGAAAGCGCAGCCAGAATCCCGGCAGCGGCTTCCCGGCGATGATCTGGGTGACATTGTGCTCGCGGGCAATCCGCAGAAGTCCGGTCGCGGAATCATCGTTCAGTCCGGTGACCGTTTCCGCGCCCAGCTCGCGGGCCAGCGACAGATTCCGGGTTAATTGTTTTTTCTGTTCCTCGGACAGCGGCCGCGGCGTTTCGACATAAGCGGCCATCCAGCGCGCGTCCATGGCACCGGCGATCCGCCGCGTCCAGCGCACGAGCGGTTCCGAATACGGGCTGGGGCCGACCGCGACCATCAGCCGCTCCCCGGATTTCCACGGCCCTTCCACCCGTTTCGCCGTCATGGCTTCGCGCACATCCTGACCCACCTGATCGGCGGTAACACGCAGCGCGATTTCCCGGAGCGCCGTCAGATTTTCCTCGCGGAAAAAATGATCCGCCGCCGTGGCGGCGCGTTCACCCATATAGACTTTGCCGTCGGCCAGCCGCTCGCGCAGATCCTGCGGCGTGATGTCTACCAGCTGCAAATCGTCGGCCCGGTCCAGTACGGTGTCCGGCACGGTTTCGCGGACAGGTGCCCGGACGATCTGTCCAACCACATCTACGCGGCTTTCGATATGCTGAACATTGAGCGTGGTATAAACGTCGATACCCGCATCGAGCAGCTCCAGCACATCCTGATAGCGTTTGGGATGGCGGCTGCCCGGGACGTTGGTGTGGGCCAACTCATCTACCAGCGCTAAAGCCGGTTTGCGCTCCAGAACGGCGTCGATGTCCATCTCGTCCAGCAGAACCTCGCGATGATGTATGCGCCGCCGCGAAATAATTTCCAGACCTTCCAGCAGCACGTCTGTTTCCTTGCGCCCGTGTGTCTGGACGTAAGCGATGGCGACATCGCACCCGTCGGCTTTGCGCGCCTGAGCCTCTTTCAGCATGGCGTAGGTCTTGCCGACGCCTGCGCACATACCCAGAAATATTTTAAGCCGTCCGCGTTGCGCCGCCTGAGCTTTCCGCTGGATTTCCGCAAGCAGCGCGTCCGGATTAGGTCGTTGCAGGTCGGTCATGGTTTGAGCCTATCACAACAGAGTTGTTTCGCCACATTTTCTATTAATGCTGATCGAGCGCCAGATTCAGCCGCAGAACATTCACCCTCGGCTCGCCGAGGAAACCCAGCTGCGGCGGTTCAATAAATTTTTCTGCCAGCACCAGCACAGCATCCGCGGAAACGCCGCGCGCGGCGGCGACGCGGGAAATTTGCAGCCGTGCCGCTTCGGAGCTGATGTGCGGATCGAGGCCGCTGCCGGAAGTGAAGACCATATCGGACGGCACCGGCACGTCGGCGTCCAGATGATGCGCCGCACGAAATGCCGCAGCGTTAGCAGTGACGTTAGATTGCAGCGCGGCGCTGGTCGGGCCGAGGTTGCCGGCCCCCGATGGCGCGGTGGCATAACCGCACGCTGAGGGCCGCGGCCAGAAATATCTGGCATCCGTGAACGGCTGAGCGAACAGCTCGGAGCCGATAATTTTTCCATCGCGCTCGACCAGACTGCCGTTGGCTTTGTCACGAAAGGCGAGTTGCGCCACGCCCGTGACGGCAAGCGGATAAAGCAGACCGGTCAGCACGGTGAAAACGAGTGTCAGTCGCAACGATTGGAAGATGAGCTTGAACATGGTGTGTTCCTTTCTTTATTTCGCGAAGTGCGCGGCGACCAAAAAGAGGTCGAGCAGCTTAATGAAGATGAACGGCACAATGATGCCGCCGGCACCGTAGATCAGCATGTTTTTGCGCAGGATGGCCGCGGCACCGATCGGCGTGTACTTCACGCCGCGCAGCGACAGCGGAATCAGCGCAACGATGATCAGCGCATTGAAAATCACCGCGCTCAGAATCGCGCTCTCCGGCGAATGCAGATGCATGATGTTCAATTTTTCAAGCGGGCCGTGACCGCCGGGACTGGCGGCGTAGAGCAGGCCGAACATCGCCGGCAGGATGGCGAAATATTTGGAGACGTCGTTGGAGATGCTGAAAGTCGTCAGCGCGCCGCGTGTCATCAGCAGCTGCTTGCCGATCTCGACCACTTCGATGAGTTTGGTCGGATTGCTGTCGAGATCCACCATGTTGCCGGCTTCGCGGGCGGCCTGCGTGCCGGTGTTCATCGCGACGCCGACATCGGCCTGCGCCAGTGCGGGCGCGTCATTGGTTCCGTCGCCGATCATGGCGATGAGCCGTCCGTCGGATTGTTCCTGGCGGATGCGCGCCAGCTTGTCTTCGGGTTTGGCCTCAGCGATGAAGTCATCCACGCCCGCCTCGGCGGCGATGGCGGCGGCGGTGAGCGGGTTGTCGCCGGTGATCATCACCGTGCGCACGCCCATCTTGCGCAGCTGGGCAAAACGTTCGCGGATGCCGCCTTTGACCACATCCTTGAGGCGGATGACACCGAGCACGCGCGATCCTTCGGCAACAACCAGCGGCGTACCGCCTGCTTGGGAAACTTCGATCACCGCGTCATCGACCGCCTTCGGATAGAGGCCGCCCTGCTCCTCGACAAAACGGCGAACCGCCTCGGCAGCGCCCTTCCGGATGCGGCGCGGCGCGGCGCCGGTTTCCGCATCAAGATCCAGACCGCTCATGCGGGTCTGCGCCGTGAACGGAATAAACCGCGCGTGCGGCTCGGCGACTTCGCGTCCGCGCAGGCCGTATTTTTCTTTGGCCAGCACGACGATGGAACGGCCTTCCGGCGTTTCGTCGGCCAGCGAAGAAAGCTGCGCGGCATCGGCGACCTCTTCAATTTTGATGCCGGGCGCCGGAATGAATTCCGTCGCCATCCGGTTGCCCAATGTGATGGTTCCGGTTTTATCGAGCAGCAGTACATCCACGTCACCGGCGGCTTCAACCGCGCGGCCGCTGGTGGCAAGTACGTTGCGGCGCATCAGCCGGCCGATACCGGCGATGCCGATCGCGCTGAGCAGTCCGCCGATCGTCGTGGGAATCAGGCAGACGATCAGCGCCAGCAGCACCGGCAGTGTTGTGAGCACCGCATCTTTCTGTCCGGCGGCGGATTCGTTGTAGCGGGCATAGGCCGGGAGCGTCAGAACCACCAGAATGAACAGCGCGGTCAGACTGACCAGTACGATATTCAGCGCAATCTCGTTCGGCGTCTTCTGCCGCCGCGCGCCTTCAATCATCGAGATCATCCGGTCGAGAAAAGAATGTCCCGGCTCCGCCGTGACGCGCACGACGATGCGGTCGCTGATGACTCGCGTGCCGCCGGTGACGGCGCTGCGGTCGCCGCCGCTCTCGCGGATTACCGGCGCTGATTCGCCCGTGATCGCCGATTCATCGACCGTGGCGATTCCTTCGACGATTTCGCCGTCGGCCGGAATCACATCACCGGTTTCGCAGACGAACAGGTCGCCAATCTTTAAATCAGGCCCGGCCACGGAAATCTCTTTCCCGCCAACCAGCTTGCGCGCCAGCGTCTTCGTTCGCATCTTGCGCAGTGCATCGGCGTGCGCTTTGCCGCGCCCTTCCGCCATCGCCTCGGCGAAATTGGCAAACAGGCAGGTGAACCAGAGCCACAGACAGATTTGCAGATTGAACGAAGAGCATTCGCGGAACAGGAATAGCGTGCTCAGAATCGCTCCGGCCCAGACGACAAACATAACCAGATTCTTGATCTCGTCGCGCGGATGCAGCTTCTTGAAGGCATCCACGACGGCCTGCCGCACCAGTGCGGAGTATTGAATTTCTACTTTTGTGCTCATGACAGCTCCTTAAAATGCGCGGCCCGTTAACATCAAACCGTGCTCGACGATCGGCCCCAGACATAGCGCCGGAAAAAATGTCAGCGCGCCGATGATCACAATCACGCCCAGCAGCACACAGGCAAACGTCAGTCCATTGGTTGGAAAGGTTCCGGGCGAAGCCGGTACGGTTTTTTTGGCGGCCAGATGGCCGGCGATGGCCAGCACCGCAAAGATCGCGCCGAAGCGGCCCGTGAACATCGTCACGCCGAGTGTGAGATTGTAAAAATATGTATTGGCATTGAGCCCTGCGAAGGCGCTGCCGTTGTTGTTGGCGCACGATGCGTAGGCGTAGAAAATTTCGCTCAGGCCGTGCGGGCCGCCGTTGGTCAGGCTCGACAGCCCGGCCGCCGCGCTGCACGCGATCGCCGAGCCCAGCAGAATCAGCGCGTTCGGAATGAGAATCGCCACCACCGCCCACGTCGCTTCCCATGCCTGAATTTTTTTGCCGAGATACTCCGGCGTACGGCCTACCATCAGTCCGGCGATGAAGACCGCAATCAGCACATGCATCAGCATGCCGTAAAGACCGGCGCCAACGCCGCCGAAGGCGATGCATCCGAGCATCATATTCCATAGCGGCATGAGCCCCGCCAGCGGCATGAAGCTGTCGTGCATGGCGTTGACCGCGCCGCAGGAGGTGCCGGTTGTTGCGGCGGCGAACAGCACGCTGTTCATCACCCCGAAGCGAACCTCTTTACCTTCGAGCAGCGGGCCGGTTTGGCTAAGCACCGGATTCGGTTGCGACTCCGCCCACCACGCGACTGAAAAACTTCCCGCCAGCAGCACCAGCATTACGCCGAACAGACACCACGCGTGCCGCCGGTCGCCAACCAGCAGACCGAAGGCGAAGACCAGCGAAGCGGCGACGATCAGCAGGCCGAACATTTCCAGAAAATTAGACACCGGCGTAGGATTTTCAAACGGGTGCGCGCTGTTCTGGCCGAAGAATCCGCCGCCGTTTGTACCGATGTGCTTGATGGCAATCTGCGACGCCGCCGGGCCGAGCGGAATCACCATTTCCGTACCCGACAACGTGGTCGCCTTCGCATAAGAATTGAAATTCTGAACTACGCCCTGACTGGTCAGCGCGACGGCAAGAAGCAGCGCCAGCGGCAGCAGCACGTAAACCGTTGCGCGGGTAACATCCACCCAGAAGCTGCCGAGTGTCTTTGCCGAGGCTCGCTTCAGTCCGCGCGCCAGAGCCGCCAACACGGCGATGCCGGTTGCGGCGCTGAGAAAATTATGCACGGCCAGACCGGCCATCTGCGTGAAATAGCTCATTGTGCTTTCACCCGCATACGCCTGCCAGTTCGTGTTCGTGACGAAACTGATCGCCGTGTTCAGCGCCAGCGCCCACGGCACATTCGGCAGCTTTTGCGGATTCAGCGGCAGCCACGCCTGCGTCATCTGGAGCGCCATCAGCGTGACAAGGCCGATGAGGTTGAAAATCAGCACCGCCCAAAAGTAGCGCTGCCATGGCATTTCTTCATCCGCGCGCGCACCGCCGAGTTTATAAATCAACTTCTCCAGCGGACGCAGCCAACCCACGAAACGCGGCGGGTGCCCATCTAATACTTTAGCCAGATAAATGCCGAGGAGCGGAGCCAGCGCAATCAGCGCGCCGAAAAATGCGACTACCTGTAACCAGTCCGTTGTTTTCATGCCCCGAAGATAAAGCCGGAGCCCTGAACAGCCTAATTAAAAGGTCATGCCGCTGTGTAAAAAATATATAAACACGCTCTGCACTTTATGACGAACGTCCGTTTCCGATTGAGTTGAAAATTCCGACTCATGGCGAGGATTCTCTTTCATCGTGCGGTATGCGGCCAACCAGAAAGCCGCCGGACCGGCAGAGATAAAAGCACTTAGGGGCTTGCGGGTTCGCGGTAATAACCTCTGCCGGTCCGGCTTTTTATACAAACGTTTAAGACTGTTTGTTATTGTGCATAAATTTATGAATAAAACGATTCTCCATCCGGGTGATCCGAATTCCCGGACGCATTGTTGTAAGTAAGACGGCGTTCCTGTATATTTTTCGTAAATTTTCAGAAAATCACGGAATGAATGTTTTTTCATCAACCACAGTCCGTTCGCTGTTGCCGCTCAGTCTGGCGCTGGGTTTTCAGGCGCGTTCAGTTGCGGCGGCTGACCGTCCGAATGTTCTGATGGTTCTCGTCGATGATATGGGCTGGTCCGATATCGCGCCCTACGGCAGTGAAATTTATACCCCGACGCTCAGTACGCTGGCGGCCAACGGGCTGCGCTTCCGCCATTTCTACAACGAAGCCCGCTGCTCCCCGTCGCGCATGGCACTGCTGACCGGCCTGCACATGCAGACCGCCGGCAACAACCCGAACAGCAGTCTTCCGGATCTGCGGACGGACAATAACGTAACCGTTCCCGAAGTGCTCAAAGCCAACGGCTACCGCACCTATTTCGCCGGCAAATGGCATTTGGGAGCTGCGACCAACAGCTGCGATCCGGTCAGCCGGGGCTTTCAGCAGACTTTCGGCCCGCAAACCGCTACCGCCGACGGGAATCAGACGGACTATTGGGGTGACGGTCCCGTTTACCAATTCGTTTCCAGCAACGGGGAAATCAGCTCGAACAATTATGCCCCGGGCACGTTCTATACCACGGATGCGTACACCGACTACGCCCTCAAGTATCTCGACCATCATTTCAGCAAAGGCGACGGCGCGCCGTTCTGCATCTATCTGGCCTACAACGCACCGCACTGGTATCTGCAGGCTCCGAAGGAAGTCACCGATCTCTACACCGACATCGGACAGAATGCGGCAACGACCAACGACGCGGACTTCTACCGCTACGAAGCCGGATGGGATGTTACGCGGAATCTCCGGTACGAGCGGCAGCTCGCGCTGGGCGTCGTCGGCCCGGAGCACCGGCTCTCGCCGATGAGCTACCAGCCGAACACCGGACCGGCGATCCCGGCGTGGGATCCGCTGCCCGCCGATGAGCAGAACGATCTGGCGCGGCGCATGGCGGTTTATGCGGCGATGGTGCACCGGATGGACTGGAACCTGGGCCGCATCGTTGCACGCCTTGAAGCGGAGGGAGCACTGAACAACACGCTGATTTTCTTTCTCTCCGACAACGGCGGAAATTATGAGGGCGGCGTTAAAGGAGGAACCGTCAACGGATCGGTTTACACCAACGACTTCCCGCTGACCGGCAGCCGGCTGGCCGAGATGGGCCTGATCGGCGAACCCAAGCTGGAACTGGGCGGCAGCTGGGCTAACGTCAACAATACGCCGCTGCGCTTCTTTAAACACCACACCCATGAAGGCGGATGCCGCACCCCGATGATTATGTACTGGCCCGCCGGAATGTCCAATAACGTCAAAGGAACCTGGACCGACGTGCGCGGCCACATCACGGATATTATGCCGACGATTCTCGACATAACGGGGATTAATTACCCGGCAACCAACCCCGTCGGCTACGCCACCGCGCCGCTGCAAAGCGCCAGCCTCCGGCCCGTATTGCAGGGCGGCGCGCCCGCCGGACATGATCTGTTCATCGAACATGAACGTAATCGCGCCATGTTCCGCGGAAAATGGAAGCTGGTGACCAAACGGTTTTCAATGGGCGGCACCGACCTGCCGGCCCACACGCTGGAGCTGTACAACATGGAGGTCGATCCCTCCGAAATGAACAATCTCGCCTTCCAGCAGACCGGCCTGCTGGCGGAAATGGTCGCCGCGTTTAATGCATGGGTGAACAGTCAGGCTGGACTCACTAACGCCTGTCTAATTACGTCGGTTGTTGCGACCAATTCATCCGTCTTCGCCATGCCGCTGGGCACCGAACTGTTTTACGACACCTTCAACCGGCCTGACGCTGACGACATTGACGCCTCCCGTGACGGCATCTCCGGTACGTATGCCGGAAGAAATCTCGAGCCGGTCGGCGCGACGTATTATGAGGGTTACAGTGCAGCCCGGACAAAAATCGTAACCAACCGGCTGCGCATAGCCATCGGCAGCGGCATGTCCGAGGCCGCAGTGATGATAAATTTCACCGGCGCGGAAATCATAAACGCCGGAGGTTTCAGCGCCGAGTTGACCGTCACCGAAATCAATTCCGACACCAACGGAATTTCCGGACGTTACACCGGCTTCGGTGTCGGACTGACTCAGGCCGAGGCCGCGCTCGGCGGCGATGTTTCCAGCACCAACTCCATGCGTCGCCGGGCTGACTGCTTTGTGGAACTGGATATGGCCGGACACGTGAAACTGCTGAAAAACGGCGTTCTGGCAAGTGACGTAATGGTCGGTAAAACAAACGGAACCCTGCTGGCCGCCTTCAAACCCGCCGGCGGATTCGGAGCGGGCGAGCAGGTAAGCGTCACGGTTTACTTCAACGGCAACGCGGTCATCACCGATTCCTTCGCATGGGATTACACCGATGCCAATTATCTCGGCCTGAGCTCTCATACCAGCGGCTACGGAGAAATAGATAACCTCATTGTCCGGACACTGCCGCTTGGCAACGCACAATCCGCCGCTTACGCACTCAGCAAAGGGCTTTCCGGTTCAGACACCGACCGCGATGCCGACCCCGACGGCGACGGTGCCTCCAACTGGGCGGAATGGGCGTGGGGAACAGATCCCGCCGCAACCGACAGTTCAACGAAATCCATGTTGATCCAGACCGACAGCTCGGGACAGGTTCAGCTGCTCCAGCGCCAGCTCAAAGAATTTGCCGCCGCCGGAATCCGCTACCGCATTTTCTACAGCAGCGACCTGTCCGTTCTGCGGGCGAACTGGACTGAACTCACGCCGGTCGTCCGCGCGGAAACCCCCGACGGCACCGACACGCGTTACATCACCCGCGACCTTGGACTGCCGCCCGGACTGAATCCGGAACAGCACCTCTTCTTCATCCTCACCGCAGAACTGCTTTAAGCGCGTTTTTACCTCTGAACCGCCGAAAAGAAACCTCGCTTCGCAAGCTTCTTGATATCGTCTGTCTGTAAAACACGCGTGACAAAGCCTTATTCCTTTTTCAAAGCGGACTCATCATCACTCATTGCGCAGACCGCGGAGGGCATCGCCGCGCAGCGAAACGCAAATTGCGGCGGCCATGCAGATCGCGCCGCAACCGATGACAGCAGCCAGCAGGCCGAGCAGGAATCCGGAGGAAACCTGCGACTTCGAAATGATCAGCGCCGGCACCATCGCCACGACGGACGCGATTACACCGACACCGAGCCCGGCGGCAAGAAGCAGTCCGTGTTCGATGAAAAGCACTTTCCGCAGATCCCGGTTGCGGTAGCCGACCGCGCGGAGCAGCGCAATTTCGGCGCGACGATCCTGCACATTGCGCAGCACCACCACGCCCATCCCCATACTGCCGACCGCCAGTCCCAACGCGCCCAGCAGCAGAAACATCGCCAGATAGGTCGATTCGACAGCATAGAATTCCATCAGCCGTTCCGTCGCAGGCACAACATCCATTCCGTCCCGCGCATACTTCTTCATCGCGGCGGCTTCGCCGTCCTGATCGTCGAACAGAAACATGCGGTAGCCTTCTTCGCCGGGAAATTTTTCAACAAACCGCCTTTCGGCGATCAGCAGCGTGCCCTGAAAAACCGACAGGCGCATCGGCAGACGCCCCACCAGTTTGACCTTGAAACCATTTCCGGCTTCGTCGCGGTAGTCGAACACGTCGCCCTGCTCTACGCCGGTCTTCGCTTCAAGTCCCCACATCGCGGTATCGGCATCACCAACCAGCGCCGGAACCGCACTGTCCGGCAGTTCGAGCTTCAGCAGCTGCCACACATCGTCGCCGTTCAAAAACGCTTTACGCTTCGACATGACATCCGGATCGACACCCAGCAGGCGGGGCGTCCGCGCGCGGTTCAGGTTGAGACAGCTGGCGTCGTCGCCGTCGCGGACGCGCAGCCGGACTCCGCCCGGATTATCGGCGACCGGCAGCGTGGATTCTCCGAACCAGCGGAACCCGCCGGTGCCTGACCACGGCTTATCTGCATGCGCAGTCACATCTTCTTTCATCGACGATACGGCGAAGACCAGAAAACATCCGCAAGCCAGCAACCCGATCACCGTCAGACTGCGTCCGCGCCGCCGTGTGATATTGCGCAGCGCCATTCCGGCGAGACCGGACAAACGGCCATGCCGTTCCGTCCGGCGCAAAGCGATTCCGCAAAACAAAACGCCCGAAACCAGCAGCAGAGCTCCCGCTCCGAAAAACGGCATGGTGACGCTCTGTACATCACCGGTCAGCGCATAGATAACCATCCCGACCGCGCCCAGCCCGCACGCAACAGCAGCAAAGGCTCCGGCTCCCTTGGCTCGCCGCATCCTTGGCGGAGACGGTTGTGAAAAATCGGCCATCAACAGTTCGCGCGCTGAATGCCTAGTCTGCCGCCACATCGCAATGCCGATGGAGAGGATCGCACAGACGAAACTCGCCGCCGCGCCGGTAAGCACGGTTCCCGGCCAGGCAAAATACTGAATCGCCGAATTCGCCACCGCACCTTGCCAATACGTGGACAGTCCGAGAATCAGCCCTTTCGTATAGCCGGTTCCCAGCCATGCACCGGCCAGCGAACCGGCCAGCGCAATCGCGCCGCCCTCCAGAAAGAAAAGGCGGCGGACGGCGGACGGCCTCCAGCCGGTCGCCAGCAGAATTCCCATTTCTTCCGCGCGCTGCTGAATACCGAAAACAAAAAGCAGGCCGGTCAGCATCAGCGCCGCGACGATCAGGAAAAAACTCATGCCGACAAACAGCTGGCCGAAATCCATGGCGTTATCGACAGCGGCCAGCGCCTGTTCGCGCGCCGGTTGAAAAACAAATCCGACCGCCGCCGGATCGAACCGGTTGCGGAAGGTTTCCGCCGCCGCGCCGCCCTGCGGCCAGCGCACCGACGTTAAACTGCCGAACCGGTTCGCCCACATCGCCTGCCCGGCTTTCAGCGAAACGACGGCTTTCGGCGTCTGCCGGTATTGATTCCAGTACGCCTCGTTCGCTTTGTCATCCAGC
>JBAZTQ010000022.1:28883-34574 GCA_041661845.1 Kiritimatiellales bacterium
CCAGCGCACCGACGTTAAACTGCCGAACCGGTTCGCCCACATCGCCTGCCCGGCTTTCAGCGAAACGACGGCTTTCGGCGTCTGCCGGTATTGATTCCAGTACGCCTCGTTCGCTTTGTCATCCAGCTGCGCCTGCTCCAACGGAATTCCGACATCCCAATCCGCGCAGCGGTCCACATCCGTCAGTCCGGGGAAGCGCGGCGCCAGCTCGCGCTCGGCCGCCAGTTCCTCCATCGCTGCAATCCGCTTCACCGTAAACGTGCGTTCACGCACTTCGAACCGGTTGGACGGCAGCAGTTCAAAATATTTCATCACCACCGGGTCGCCCGGCTGCACGCTAAGTTCATCCGCCAGCCAGCGGTTCAAAATGATTTCGTCGTCGCGCAGTCCGGACTCTGCGCGGGCCAGTACAAACGAGTACGGCGTCGCCTTCTGATTTTTTGAAATCGAATTTACCAGATAGGTCAGCGTTCCCTCCGCGCCCGGAATCGAAAGCGCCGCGCGCACAGCTTCCGGCTCCAGATAAATCTGATCGGACTCCAGCTGCACCAGCGAGCCCTGCTGCCGGAACCGGAACCCGAAATCACCGGCCGTCCAGACCTGTTTGAGCGCGGCGTCTGAACCGTTCGCACCGGTCAGCAGCAGATTGGCTTTGTCCGCCAGCTCCGTCCGGTTTTCTAATGTCTGGAAATTTACAAAGGCATTGTACGGCACCACTTGATTGGCCGACAGACTGAAGCGGCCGAGTTCGTCGTCGTTGAGAATGCGCCGGACGGTAAACCGCGCGCGCACCGTCCGGTCATCTTTTTGCGCAGCCAGCGGCGCATCGCCCGGCAGCAGTCCCGGCTTTTCAATCCGCAGCGAGATTTCGTCACCAACCTGAACGCCGAGCGCCGCCGCCAGCTTTTGGTTCAGTGCCGTTTCGCTTTCCAGCAGTTGGAAATTCAGCCCGGCAAAATTCCAAAGATTGGAATCGGCCCCGAATACCTGCACGCGGTTCACCTGTCTGCCATCCGTAATCGCTATACCGCGCAGCTGCAGCACCCCCGCCGAACTGCCCGGAATTTTTTCAGCCAGACCGCGCGCAAAAAACCGGTGCGGCGTGTACATCGCCGACTGAATTCCGCCCAGCCGCTGTAAGGCGAACTTCCGCAGCGAACCGTTCACCGAGTCGCCGACCAGCAGCGAACCGGTCAGCACCGCCGCCGCCAGCACGGTTCCCAGCAGTACACCAAGATGCGCCCGCCAGTAGAATCGCAAACTGTTGAGAAGCAGTTTCATCATTTTAGAATTCCGGCTTCTAGCGTCAGCATCCGCTCCATCTTTTCCGCCAACCGCATCGAATGGGTCACCATGATCAGCGTCAGATTTTCTTCGCGGTTGAGTTCCAGCAACAGCTGCACCAGCTGATCGGCTCCGTCGCGGCTGAGCGAGCCGGTCGGTTCGTCCGCCAGCAGCAGCTGCGGACGGCTCATCAGCGCCCGCACCACGGCGACGCGCTGCCGCTCGCCGCCGGAGAGCTGTCCGGGCCGATGATTCAGCCGTCCGGAAAGACCGACCCGCTCCAGCAATTTCAGCGCGCGCGCCTGCACATCCCCGGCCTCTTTATTGACCAGCGTCGGCACCAGCACATTTTCCAGAATCGAACATTGCGGAAGCAGATGGTGCAGTTGAAAAACAAATCCGATGCGCCGGTTGCGGAACTCCGCCGTTTCTTTTTCATTCAGCGCCAGCAGATCTTTTCCATGAAACTCCAGCGTGCCGGCGTCGGGCCGCTCGAGCGTGCCGATAATATTCAGCAGTGTGCTCTTGCCGCAGCCGGACGGTCCGGTGATCGCCACGCTTTCGCCCGCCGTGATCAGGAGATCGATGCCGGTGAGCACCGGCGTTGTTTCATCATACCGTTTTGAAATGCCGTTCAGTTTCAGCAATGCACTCATAAACCTATTCCTTTGTTCCGAACGCCGTCACCGTTCCGTCATCCGCGCCGACCACCAGCATACCGCCGATCAGCGCAGGCGAACTGATGTCGTCGCTGACTTCCTGCGACCACAGCTTCCGTCCGTCTTCCAGATTCAGCAGATACAAAACTCCGTCCGACGAGACCGCGACCTTGTCCTTCGCCACCACCGGCGAAGTCGGCAGGCCGTCCGCATTAAAGCTCCACAGCAGACGACCCTCCGCGCGGGTCACCGCATACACAAAACCGTTGTCGGAAGAATAGATCACTTTATCGGCCGTCACCGCCGGAGTGGAAAAACTTTGTTCCTTCGACTCGGCGCTGCTCCAGATAATTTCGCCAGCCTCTGTATCAGCGCAGATTAGGCTGCCGGAGCGTACACCGGCGAAAACCAGATTACCGGCGATGGCCGCGCCACCGGCCACCTGCGCATCTCCGCCGATTTCGATGTCGCGCAAATGACTTCCGTCCGCCGCCGAATAAACATGCAGCGCGGCCAGACAACTGCCGAACACAATCCGTCCGCTGCCGACGCCCGGCGAACCGTCGCACCGCTCCACGCCGTCGGTCTTCCACAGCAGCTTTCCGCTGGAGAGATCCAAACAATGCAGCGCACCGGCAGACTGATCGATGACCACAACCTGATTCGTATTAATCCGGTTCGGCGAACCGACGATCACGCCGCCGGTTTCGTAGCGCCACTTTGCCGCGCCGGTTTTGGCGTCGAGCGCATATAAAGTGCCGTGCGTTGTTCCGGCCAATACTGCGCCGTCGGCGCAGGCCAGCGGCGCATCGAACTGAACCGGCATCTCCGCACCGGCATCATTCGTCCGCATAAAATTTTTTTTCCAGACTTCGGAACCTTTTAAATCGACGGCGATCACCTGTCCCTTTTTCGCCGCAAAGAAAATCCGCTCACCGTCAGACACCGGCGTGTTACCAATCGCGCCGCCCGCATTGTACCGCCACAGCCGTTGCGGCGTTTCCGGCAGTGCCGTTTCTGAGACGCCGCGCAAATCCGCACCGCCGTGGTAGGTTCCCCACTCCGCAAAAACCGTCACGGCGGAACACGCCAGAATTAAAGCTGTTTTTCGTAACTTCATTTCACCAGTCCTTTGTAGACCGAAATCATCTGCTGCGCCATCGTCTCAACGCTGAAGTTTTTCACCGCCGCCGCGCGTCCGGTTTGTCCAAGCCGCCGGAGCTCTGCGGGATTCGTCAGCAGCTCGCGCAGCGTTGGTACCAGATCGTGATAGATCACACCGCCGCCGGTCGCTTCGATCAGCTCGGAAAACGCCCCGGCATCCGGCTGCACCACCGGCACGCCCGCCGCCAGCGCTTCGATGATGTACGTGCCAAAAGCTTCGCCCTGCTCCACCGGTACGCACAGCACCGACAGCGACTTCAGAAACGCCTGCCGGTGTTTCCGGCTGAAGTCCTCAACAAATTCGGCATCGTTTTCATAACCGGCTTTCGCCAGTTTTTTCCGCAAACTGGAAACGAACGCCTGATCCGAGCCGACCATACCGCCCGTCGCGCGCAGTTGCAGGTTTTCCAATCCCTGGAACTTTTTCAATTCGATAAACGCATCGACCAGCCGGTCAAGGCCCAGCGCCGGACTCAGGCGCGAAAGAAAACCAAGTACCGGCGGATTTAGATCAAGCGACGCCGGTTCGTAGCCGTTTAAATCAATGCCGATATGCACCACATCGATTTTGTCCCGCGCGATTTTGAGCCGCTCACTCATCCGGTCGGCGAACCAGCGGCTCACCGAAACAAACCGGTCGACCTCTTTGCAGCACGCCGCGATGGCCTGCCAGCAGGCCTGCTTAAACGGCGGATTAATTTTATCCAGCCACTCATCTTCATCCTGCAACATACAGACAACCGGTACGTTCAAGGCGGCTTTAATTTCTCCGGCAAGGCCAATCAGTAGCGCGTTCGAGATTTGCACCACATCCGGCTTTTCGTGTTCTGCCAGCCACTGAACCAGCCGCGCCACTTCCTTGCGCTGGTTGCCGTCCGAGCCTTCCAGCATCGAGAGCGTCATCGCGCCAAGCCCCGCCGCCGAAGTCGTCCCTTCCATTTTCGCCGCGCGCCGTAACATCCATTTGGAGTCGAACAGTCGGTCGAGCCAGCGCGGTGTTTTGCGGAACAAAGGAAGCTGCTGCTGAAGCCAGACATTGATGCCGCCGAAAAAGACCGGCGTATGCTCCGGATTGCCGTCGGTAAACATCGGCAGATACATCGGCACCATCACCACATCGATTCCCTGCCGCCGCAGCGCCTGCACCAGCGCCGCGTCGCGCATACAGTTCTGGCAGTAAAACGTGCCGCCGGAACCGGGAACTATGTGTACGACTTTCATTTTTCAGTGGCGTGAAGGCCCACAGAATGAACCGGAGCAGGGAATCCTGTCCAGATTGTTTTCCGCCGCGCTTAAATTCTGGTTTATAAATTTCCGAAAATAAAAGGGGACAACCCTGGATTCTGAGATTCATTGACAGCCTTTTTTTGACTCGTTTTAGGATTTTTGCTCGACTGGTAAAAAATAAAAGTGCTGAGATTCGATAATTAGATGAAGCAAAATTGTGTGCTCAAGCTTTTACACAGAAAGAAGAAGTTATGCACTATTTCAAAGCCGTTCTACTGTTGCTGATTATTGCTCTTGCCGGATGTTCATCTACAAAGCAGCTTGTACCGATTCCGTCAACACAAGCGGTGCCGCAACAGCAGGTTCGCATCTCAATTAAGGGGAATAGATATATTTATCCGCCCTTCACTATAAAAGACGGATCGAATGAAATTGGCGAAATCGGACGCGATGGAGCGTTGATTTGGGAGCGCCCCGCAGGACGGTGTTGCATAAAAGCTTCCTTTGCTCAAGATGGGGGAGTTTTTGGATTGCCCGGTCAAAGAGCCGGGCTGTTATGTACGTTCATGGCAGATCTGGCGGGCGGGCGGCAATACACTTTTGATCTCGTGCGCAATCAAGGGATATTCTCTTTTCAACCCACACCGGACTCGGCTGCGGGAGTAATGCAGATCCATCTGCCGGTCTGCATACTTCCAGTCATTGATGTCACCGGCGGCAAGGGAATAAATCTCAATAAGTATGCCGATGCGTACAAACTGCCCAAGGTCAAAACCGGATCTTATTTTCCAGCCAACTGGGCATCTGAAGAAATGATCGCATGGAATTATACGAAACCTTTCTATGGCGGAGAAAATGCAGATATTACGGCAATTTATGAATCAGCAAAACGGGGAATTGTTGCAACTCAAATGCTGTCGAGCGACAAACAACCTGCGTACTACATGCTTATAGCAGTAAAACAATTTGAAGATTTCTTCCGCGTCATCTGGCTCGCGGAAAGTACAGTTGAGTGCTACGTGATTCGATCAGCGGACGGCAAGGTAGTTTATCAAGGAACAGGGCATGGCACAGGGCGGGGCCGGACTCTGGATGTCGACAAAAAGGCGCTGATTTCCGCGCATCCCGCGTATTCAAACATGGATGGTGATGCTTGGCAGCAAGCGATTTACTCGGCAACCGTCAACGCGCTTAAGGACATACCCGTCTTGACGCCATAAAATCTGGAAACCCCCATGAAACACCTATTCTGCAAGTTGATTATCCTATGCATTGCCACGCTGTTCACTTCAGGTTGCGCCAGCATCATGCACGGATCGCATCAAAAAATTCCGGTGCAATCCGTTCCGCCCGGGGC
>JBAZTQ010000023.1:0-34202 GCA_041661845.1 Kiritimatiellales bacterium
TGTTCAATGCGGTGATAAACCTTATGCATAACGCTTTCTCCGTTCAAAAATCAGTTCGATGCTTTCAGCATCTGTTTCCCTTTTTCCGTAATCCGGTATTTCTGCAGGCGGCTGTTGGGCTTGTCGGGAATTGTCATTTCGATCAGCCTTTCCGCCAACGCAGGAGTCAGATAGCGATCCCGGAAATTGGCCAGCCCTTTCAGCTGCAAGCTTTCTTGAATTTCAGCCCGAGTCATTGCCGTTGAAAGTGTCTTGAGCAGACTTTTTACTTCACCTGCGACTTGACCCGCGACTTGACCCGCGACTTGACCCGCGACTTGACCCGCGACTTGACCCGCGACTTGTGCCTCTGATTCTACTTCCGTCGGAAGATGAACCACCTCAAAACCGTTACCGGCCTCGCGATAAGTCATGGACGTGCCGGGAGCATCCTTCAGATAACCGCGCATCCGGACAAAGCCGCTGCCATATTTTTCGATATCACCGGTCAAATAAAACGCTTCGGCGACCAGCTTGTTCCGAAGCTGGGAATGGTAGTCGTCACGGTGCAGGTCTTCGACAGTCAGGTCGCCGTACAGCTTGCCGGGGTTATAGAAAACAATCCGGTCGTCGAACACTTTGATGATAATGTCGCTTGGGTTGGTGTAGTCGCGATGCACCACGGCATTGAGGAGCGTTTCCCGGATGGCCTCCAGCGAATACTGAAACTTTTCTTTGCGTTGAATTGAGCCGTCAAACTCAAAGGCCACATGGATGTGCCCGATCAGAATTTTCATGGCCGCCTCAACGCTTTCAAACAGCGTGTCCTCGACTTGCTTATCATCGATGATCATCGACGGTGTTTTGAACCGTCCGATATGAATGCGGAACGGCAGGGGATTTTTGGCAAACAGCAGCAGCGCCGCGCCGGTCGGTTTGTCGTTCTCACGAATCAGGTGAAGCTTCCTTAGTGCGGAAACGGGATCGTCATCCAAAGCGAACCGCTTCGTTCCGTTCACTCTGGCAATAAATTTGCGGATCTTCCGCTTGTCGAGCTGCGCCACGGACGCATTGGGGTATTCGTAGGCATCCCAGGAAAGATTGAAGGTTGCCAGATACATATTGGCCACCTCGGGCGGCTCCATTTGATGATTGGAATTCTGCACCCGCTTGAAGTACCGCCCGCGCGAATTCACCGGCTTCACCGGATATTCATCCACCTTAATGACCACCACCGTCCCGGACTCCGCCTCAACCACCTCGGTATCCGGAATCACAGCAGGCGACGTCTGCATTTTAATCTGATTGCACCAGTCCTGCAGCGTCTCCGCCGAAACCTTCGCCCCGCAAATTTTCCCGTTATCTGCCACGCCGATCAAAAGCCGTCCGCCGGACGTATTGGCAAAAGCGCAAACCGCTTCGATACACTCGCGCCCGAACGAGCGCTTGAACTCCGTGTTCATGCCCTCGCCTTTCGCAATGGTCTTTTTCAGTTCCGCCTGTGTCATGTTTTCAACCAATTAATGTCCGAACTCTCTTCTCAATCTAGCCCGATAACCATTTTCTGCGCCCTAAATCCAAGTTGTTTGAGCATTTCTGCCTCATTGGGTAATGAATTGATGCTTTTGTGATTGGAAATAGCTTTCACCGTTGACCCAAGAATAAGCCCGTAAACATTATCCCACCGAACTATTTTCTGATAAGGGAAGATGTGCCGTGCCGTTTTAATAACCTCTTCGATTCTTTCTGGATGAACCCTTGAGTGCGTTGGTAAAAGTTCACGGAGACAACTGTTTGTTAAATAAACCCCAGCTTTCTCGTCTAAAAAAGCAAGGTGCGCCATATAGAGCGCTTGCAGTCCTTCTAAGCTAAAATATTGGTATCCAATTTCTCTAATGGCTCTCATCCGTCTTACCTTTCGCCCGCAGTAACATTAGAAGACAACCCTTTTATTTCGATTATTTTTGGGTCTGTGTCTTTAATTGATACCTCAATCTGTCCGTACGTGTTTTTACCGAGATAATCACGTGCTGCCGCAATCATCACGGGAAACACTCTCCGCAAATCTCCCGACGAACCAGAGCTTGCGATATGCAGCTTCCAATAAAGCCTATCAGCTTCACTAGCACCCGACAGCATTGGCTTTACGGCATAAAAAGAAACATGTCTTTGATATGTAACAAACGTTTCACTTTCCTGCGTAAATCCTGTTATCCCATATGACGGCGTATAAGTAGTCGTACTTGAAAATCCCGGACCACCCGTTATTGCATCCGCGACTTTATGCCCTGAAAGACCATGAACATTACCCATCGTAGAAACGGAGGAAACCCCGGTTTGGCCAAAAACTGGCTGATTATAAGAATACTCACGCTCCTCGGGGGCACTTATTCCATAGTTCAACAGTATTAATGCATCGCAATTTGTCTGATCATTTACTTCCTTATACCCAAGGGAAAGCAACGCCCGAGAAACGTAGCCAGCATACTCCCTAAACTGTAAATCCGCAGGCGACACATCTTTATCCATTGGAAAAATGGTAAATGTCTTCCACTCCGTTAGGTTAGGATTTGTTATCCCGTCCAAAACTACCGTATAGCTAGGTGTATTTTCCCCTGCTTTGTCAGTGCTGCTTGTCAGACATCCTGAAACTAGTAACGATGCCAACATAAGAACGCATATGCTTTTCATTATGATCTCCATTGTTTGTTAGTCATAACTTGTTACATCCGCAAGCAGCGCGTTGATCTGCTCCTGCTGTTTCTTAAATTCGTCGCTTTCAAAAGCGGTGTTGTTCCAGTCGCGCGTCGCCTGCGTCAGTTTATGGAAGAAAGCGCGCGCCGCGTCTTTGTTTTCGAACTTCAGCTTCGTGCGCAGAATTTTTGCGAGCGCCCCGAAAACATACCGCTGACGGTCGGCCGGTGTCGCGGCATCGACTTCACTGAAAGCGTTCTGCTGCAAATAAACCGCGTCGATGTATTCGCCTTTCAGGTAAACCATAAAGTCATCCAGCGAAGTGCCTTCTTCGCCGACCACCTTCATCATCTGATTCACTTCGCTGCCTTCGCGCAGGAAGCGGCGCGCCTGCTTCAAATCATCGGCATCCACCACGCTCGGATATTTACTCCAGCTTTCCAGCGGGTCGATAGCCGGATAGCGGCGCGCATCGGAACGGGCGCGCGACAGGCCGTGAAACGCGCCAACCACTTTGAGCGTGGACTGTGTAACCGGCTCTTCAAAGTTTCCGCCCGCAGGCGAAACCGTTCCGCCAACGGTGACCGATCCGGTTGAACCGTCGTGCAGACGCACCACGCCGCCGCGTTCGTAGAAGGCGGCGATCACCGATTCGAGATAGGCCGGGAAAGCTTCTTCGCCGGGAATTTCTTCGAGGCGGCCCGACATTTCGCGCAGCGCCTGCGCCCAGCGGGAAGTCGAGTCGGCCAGCAGCAGAACGTTCAGTCCCATCTGGCGGTAATATTCTGCAATCGTCACGGCGGTATAAACCGACGCTTCGCGCGCGGCCACCGGCATAGAGCTGGTGTTGCAGATGATCAGCGTGCGTTCCATCAGACTCTTGCCGGTGCGCGGATCGGTCAGCTCAGGAAATTCGCGCAGGGTTTCCACCACTTCGCCGGCGCGCTCGCCGCAGGCGGCGATAATCACCACGTCCACGTCGGCGTGGCGGCTGGTGATCTGCTGCAAGACGGTTTTACCGGCGCCGAACGGGCCGGGAATACAATAGGTTCCGCCGCGCGCCACCGGAAAGAACGTATCCACAATGCGCACTTTGGTGATGAGCGGTTCGGTCGGACGCAACCGTTCGGCATAGCATTTGATCGGCACTTTCACCGGCCAGAGCTGCATCAGCTTCACTTCGTGCTCAAGCCCTTTTTCGTCGATGACCACGGCAACGGTGTCTTCTACTTTGAACTCGCCTGTGACGGCCACAAATTTGACGGTCAGCCGGCCGTGCAAACGGAACGGCACCATGATCCGGTGTTTGAAAATTCCTTCCGGTACGCTCCCTACGGCTGAGCCCGCCTGTACGGTGTCACCGGCTTTCACCGACGGCGTGAACGTCCACTTCTTATCACGGGGAAGCGCCTGCAGATATTTTCCACGCTGGAGGAAAAAGCCGCACTCCTCGGCCAGCGCCGGCAGCGGGTTCTGCAGTCCGTCGAAAACCTGCGTCAGCAGACCGGGGCCCAGTTCAACGGAAAGCAGCGCGCCGGTAAATTCAACCTGATCGCCGACTTTAAGGCCGGTGGTGGATTCAAACACCTGCAGTTCGGCGTGGCGGCCGCGAATACGGATCACTTCCGACTTCAGATGGATGTCACCGAGCCGGGCAAAACCGGTTTCGTTCTGAATAACGGGTTTTTCAAATTCCACCGTCAGCAGGTTCCCGTTTACACCGACAATTTTTCCAAGGTTCATAATGCAGTTATCCGTTATCAGTTATTGGTTATCGGGATCCGGCCGAAGCCAGAATCAGTCCCTCAACGTTCTTACGTCCTTTTTCGTCATCCAGTCCGGCCCAGCGCTCCGCGATATGCAGCTTGACGGCAAAAGCAAAAATTCCGGCAAAGCCGAACGGCGCGGTCAGCGCCAGCTCATCGGCCTGCGCCCAGCGGATGCGATCCAGCTCGGCCTCCTGCTCCAGCGGATTGGCGCGCGTGAACGCATCCGTCACCAGCTTTTCAATCGACACACTGAACCCTTCGCACGGACGGATAAACCGGGCGGCATCCGCGCTGCGGTTTTTGGCACGCACCCGCACCACCGCATTACGTAACTCGACCTCGCCGCTCCGCCAGCGCCGCGCAACTTCGCTGTCCGGTGCATTGCGGTTTTCGAATACCGCCTGAAGCACCGCCACATCTTCTGCCGAAAGCCAGTCGTCACAGGACGCCAGAAACGCCACGCGGCTCACCGGCGGCTTTTCGCCGAAGCGCAGATATGGCAGCGAGGAAACTAGATACCAGTGGTTCACAGTTAAAAATTCTCAATACACAATGTTCAACTTTCTACATTCAAGTTTAGAACATCCTGCACTTAGCCCTTTCCCTGTTCGTTGAGCATTGAAAATTGGTTATTTTCCGGCCGGCGAGGTTTCCTTCGCCACGCGGCTGACAATTTCAGCCAGCTTGGGACGCAGGAAAGCGGTCAATGCGTCAGCGATCGCTTCGCGGGTAAAGTCGAGGTAGACGTGATCGTCGGCAAAGCTGACGCGGAATCCCTTGAGAATTTCGTTATCCACATGCAGTTCGATGCCGTGCACCATTTTCTCACGGTACTTGCCGGCGAAAAATTTAACCAGATCAGCCTGATCCTGCTTACCGATCAGCAGTTCGATACGGGTTTCGCCATGACGCTCGGCGCAGGACTGCGCCATTTTAATCATCATCTGCTCCAGCACTTCGATCTTCAGCGCGGAATCCACCGACTCGGCAACGATGTCGGCAATAATATTTTCAATGCCCTGCCCGACCGTAATCAGCAGGTCGCGGGCGGCCTGTTCAAGGGTGGCTGTGCTGCGTTCGGTATAAATCCCGGCATCCGTCTGCGCCTTGGCGACCAGTTCTTTGGCTCTGGTTTCGGCCTCGCGAACCGTCTGCGCCGCTTTGGCTTTGGCTTGCGCGAGAATCTCGGCGGCCTGCGCCTCGGCTTTTTCAACGCCTTCCTTGCGAATCTGTTCGAGTAACGGTTGCAGTTCTTCGGCCATAATCCACTCCAGTCCGGTTGGTAAAAAATGAGCCCCGATTCTAGTGGAAGCCCTGCCCCCTGCAAGCCCCCGATTGATAAATAAAAACATTATGAATCTGTGTTTTACCAACAAAAACAGAACTCTCCGCCCGGTTTTCCCCGGCATACCGGAAAAATGACTTTTCGGGCCTGAAATATTGCGCCGGAGGGGCCGCGCATGCTATCAAGTCATGATGTACCTGAAATCTTTAGAGATCGTCGGCTTTAAGAGTTTCGCCGAAAAAACCCGTCTGGAGTTTGAACCGGGCATGACGGCCATCGTCGGACCGAACGGCTGCGGCAAGAGCAACGTTTCAGACTCGATCCGCTGGGTGCTCGGCGAATCCCGCCCGACCGCCATCCGCGGCTCTTCGATGGAGGACTGCATTTTTAACGGCACCGACAGCCATAAGCCGCTCGGCATGGCGGAAGTCACCCTGACGCTCGGCGACTGCGACAAGGCGTTCGATCTCGGCCTGAACGAAGTCAGCGTCACCCGCCGCGTTTTCCGCTCCGGCGAAAGCGACTATTTCATCAACAAAAAAGCCTGCCGCCGCAAAGACATCCAGCGTCTCTTTATGGATACCGGTATCGGCACCGACGCCTACTCCGTGATGGAACAGGGCAAGATCGACCGCGTCCTTTCGTCGCGCCCCGATGACCGCCGCGCCGTTTTTGAAGAAGCCTCTGGGATCACCAAGTTCAAGACTGACAAGCAGGAAGCCCTGCGCAAACTCGAACAGACCGAAGCCAACCTGCTGCGCCTCGCCGACGTGATCCGCGAAGTGAAGCGGCAGATTATTTCGCTCCAGCGGCAGGCCGGCAAAGCCCAGCGCTTTAAAGTCCTGCAGGAAGAACTGCGCGCGCTCGACATTTACTCCACCCGCCACCGGCTGAAACAGCTGAGCACCCGCATCGAAGAAATCCGCGCCCAGCTTGAAATCTTCCGTGTTAAGGTGGACGAAACCCACCGCCGCATCTCCGCCGCCAACGGCGAAACCGACGCCCTGCGCGCCGAACTCCAGCAGCTCGAAAACGCCATCGGCGCGGCGATGGACGATTCGATGCGCGTCAAAAACGAGCTCGAACGCGCCCAGCAGACCATCCGTACCAACGCCGAGCGCATCACGGAACTTTCAACACTCGCTCAGCAGAACACCAAGGAATCCGAAGAGGCAAAGAGCCGTCTGACCCAGCACCGTGCTTCGCTCGACGAAGTCGTACAGATGATGCAGACCGCCGAAGCCGAACGGCTGGCGGCGAAGACCGAACTCGAAACCGCTACGGCCCGCCAGCGCGAAACCGAAGCACAGGTTCAGTCCAGCCGCGAATCGCTGAACCGTCTGCGCAACGATTCCATGACGCTCGACCAGCGGATCAGCCGCCTCCAGAACGAACTTTCCGAAATCGACGCCAAGGAGCGCGCCGGCGTCATCCGCAAAGAACAGCTCGCCTCCGAGAAAATCAGCCTCGAGCGGGCGCTGGCTTCCTACGAGGAACGCCGGACGCAAATGGCGGATCGCGCCGAAGAACTGAAAATCTCTGTTGCCGACCAGCAGGAAGCGATGGCCGAACTGCGCGACCGCCGTTCCTCCGCCGCTGAAAAAATCCAAACCTTGGAAAAAGAAATTTCCGAACTTCAGCGTAAACTGGCCGACAAAAATGCGCGCCTCGAAATGGTTTTCGAAGCCCGTAAAGAAGGCTTTCCCGCCGGTGCACAGCACCTGCTCGACCGCCACGACGAAAATATTGTCGGCCCGCTGGCCGAACAGTTTACCGCCGCGTCCGGTTTTGAAACCGCGCTCGAAGCAGTACTCCGTCCGTGGATGGACGCGCTGGTCGTCCGCACCCGTTCCGGCGCGCGCAACGTACTCACGCTGCTGGCCGAAAGCAATCAGGGCGCGGTGCGCCTGCTCGCCGCCGAAGGCGACGCGCCGTCCGCACCAGCCGAAAATTCTCTGCTCGGCAAAATTTCCTGCGCCGACGAAGTCCGCCCGCTGGCCGCGCGGCTGCTCGCCAATGTGTTTGTCGCCGAAAATCTTCAAGCGATTCCGCTCACCCTGCCCGCCGGTTCGGTATTCGTAACCAAACGCGGCGAACTGCTGACCGCCGAAGGCACCGCCGAACTCTGGAAACCGGAAGACGGCGAAGTCAATCCGCTGGGCCGTCACCATCTGCGCGAACAGTTGCAGAACGACATCCAGGCTTTGGAAAAGGGATTATCCGATAAGCGCCGGATGCTCGAAGCGCTGCGCGCCGAACAGAGCGGAACGGGCGACGCGCTCGAAGCCGCCCAGCGCGACCTCGACGAACGCCGCCGCTCTCTTGCCATACAGGAAGGCGAAAGCCAGGTCATCGCCCGTGAACTGAAACAGGCGCGCGACCGGGTTGAAACCGTCACCTACGAATTCAACGCGCTGATGCAGAAACAGGGTTCCGGCGAAGACCGCCGTACCGCCGTTGCCCGCGAAGGTGCCGAAGCGCGCGATAAACTGGCACAGACCCGCCAGCAGATTTCCACACAGACCGAATCGCTGAACGCGCTCGAAGAACAGCGCGCCGAAGTCCTGACGGCCACCTCCGAGTGCCGCGTGCAGTATTCACAGCACGAGCAGCGGATCGAATCGCTCAAGAGCCGCCGCCAGCCGCTCGAAGCGCGGTTGCGGGAATTGCAGGAACTGATCGAAGAACGGACACGCGGCGTCAGCTCCTACCAGCAGCGCATCGCCCAACTCAAAGCCGCCAGCAGCGAAGCCGAAGGTAAACTCGACGACCTGCTCGAAGCGGTGGCCAGTGCCGAACAGAAACTGTCCGAAGCCCGGCAGATACGCGAAGTCCGCACCGCCGCCCTTTCCGAGCGCGAGCAGATCCTGCGCGTTCTCCAAGGCGAACTGGAATCGATGCAAGGCAGTAAAACCAAGCTGGAAGTCGAACTGGCCGAACAGCGGATGCGCCACCAGAACTCCATCGACCGCCTCACCTCGACGTGGCATATCACGCCCGACCAGCTGGCCCGTGAACCCGAACCGAAGTGGGAAAACGGCGTAGAGCCTGCGATGGAAGAAATCGAAACGATGGCGGCCGAACACCGCGCCAAACTGGAAGCCATCGGCCCGGTCAATCTGGTCGCCATCGAAGAGCACGCCGAGCTCGAAGAGCGCTTTGCTTTCCTCAGTCAGCAGGAAGCCGACCTGATCAGCGCCAAAGACCAGCTCGTCGAAATGATCAAGAAGATCAACCTGACCACCACCGAACTGTTTAAAGATACCTTTGATAAAGTGAACGAAAATTTCGGAATCATCTTCGAACAGCTCTTCGGCGGCGGCGCGGCCAAACTCGTGCTGGTCGATGAAACCGACGTGCTGGAATCGGGTATCGAAATTATCGCCCGGCCTCCCGGCAAAAAGCTCCAGACCATTTCGCTGCTCTCCGGCGGCGAGCGCACCATGACCGCCGTGGCACTGCTTTTCGCGCTTTTCAAGGTCAAGCCGAGCCCGTTCTGCGTGCTCGACGAAATGGATGCGGCGCTCGACGAAGCCAACGTCGCCCGGTTCGTGAAAATGGTGAAAGGATTCCTAAACCAGTCGCAGTTCATCCTCATCACCCACAGCCGCCAGACCATCTCGGCGGCCGACGTGATCTACGGCGTCACCATGCCCAACCGCGGCGTCTCGCGCACCATGTCCATGAAGTTTTCCGATTATCAGGACTCCGACGCCGCTAAGAAGTAGCCCCTTTAACCGGCGGCGTAACCGCTGCGCTATTTTTCATCAACATATTGGAGAAAGCTATGAAACAACCTTCCAGCCCATGCTGCTGCTCAACGGATAAATCCGGGACCGCGAAAAAAACGACCTGCGGATGTGATTGCTCAACCGAAGAATCCTCTTCATCCGGATGCTGCTGCTCGACTGACGATTCTGCCAAGTGCTGTTGCGCTCCCGGTAAATCCAGCTGACAAAAGCAAAACCCGGCGTTGCGGCAAACGGGATATGATCTATAAACAACTGGAGAAAAATATGAATGAAAGATTGTTGAATCTCAAAATCCTGACCCGGTTACTGGCCGCGGCGGTACTGTTATCGGCGGCCGCACTGTATTCCGCGGAACCCGAACAGATCGCTATTTGGAACAGTAAAGCGCCAATAGGCGACGGAACATTTGCGGCAACCAACGCGTTTATCACCGTCTACCGTCCGGAAAAACCGAACGGCGCGGTGATCGTAATCTGTCCCGGCGGCGCCTACAAATTTCTCGCCATGAACCCCGAAGGGCATAACGTTGCCCGCTGGCTGAATGAACACGGCATTACCGGCGTTGTGCTGGAATACCGGCTCCCGGGCGGAAAATCGTTCGTGCCGCTCCTCGATGCGCAGCGCGCCCTCCGCACCGTTCGTTCCAAGGCTCCGGCGTGGGGCTGTGATCCCAAGCGGATCGGCATCGCTGGCTTTTCTGCCGGCGGACATTTGGCCTCTACCGCCGCGACGCATTTCGACGGCGGCGACGCGCAATCGGCTGATCCGGTCAACCGGCTCAGCTGCCGCCCCGACTTCGCCATACTGGTTTACCCGGTCATCACGATGGGCGAAAAAACACACAACGGCTCTAAAAATAATTTACTGGGAAAAGCCCCGACGCCTGAAGCCATCGCTCTGTTTTCTAATGAGAAGCAGGTGACGGATCAAACACCGCCCACCTTTCTGGCGCATGCGCAGGATGACCGCGGAGTTTCGCCGGACAACAGCCAGATGTTTTTCGATGCGCTCCAAGCGCACAATATACCTTCAGAATATCTCAAACTGCCGAGCGGCGGCCACGGACTGGATCATCATAACGGCCCCATGTGGGAAGCGTGGAAAACAAAATCGCTAGAATGGCTGGCGGCGCAGAATATGATTCCTCTGGCAGATGCGCAATCAGGCACCACCGTTGAAAAGTAAAAATTGGAGAAACCCATGTCGAATCTCAATGGTCTGTCCCGTCTATTAGTCGCTTCTGTTCTTTTATCGGCGGCCGCGCTGTATTCCGCGGAACCTGAAAAGATGGCTCTTTGGGACGGTCAGGCGCCGGTCGGCGACGGAACTTTTGCGGCGACCAACGCTTTCATCACCGTCTATCATCCGGAAAAGCCGAACGGCGCAGCAGTCGTACTCTGTCCAGGCGGCGGCTACAGAGTGCGTATGGCGAAACCGGAAGGACATGATGTCGCGCGCTGGCTGAATGAACACGGCATCACGGGCGTTGTGCTGGAATACCGGCTTCCGAACGAAAAACCGTTCGTTCCGCTCCTCGATGCGCAGCGCGCCCTCCGCACCGTTCGTTCCAAAGCTGCAGAATGGAGCTGTGATCCCAAGAAGGTCGGTATCGCCGGATTTTCTGCCGGCGGACATCTGGCCTCCACCGCCGCGACGCATTTCGACGGCGGCGACGCGCAATCGGCTGATCCGGTCAACCGGCTCAGCTGCCGTCCCGACTTCGCCATACTGGTTTACCCGGTCATCACGATGGGCGGAAAAACACATGCGGGCTCAAAAAATAATCTGCTGGGAAAAACTCCGACACCCGAAGCGGTCGAACTGTTTTCCAACGAGAAGCAGGTGACTGCGCAAACGCCGCCGACGTTTCTGGCCCATGCTCAGGATGACCGGCTGGTTCCGCCGGATAACAGCCAACTGTTTTTTGAGGCGCTGCGAGCACACAATGTGCCCGCAGAATATCTCAAACTGCCGAGCGGCGGCCACGGACTGAATGGCTATAAAGGCCCCATGTGGGAAGAGTGGAAAACCAAAGCACTCCAGTGGCTGGCGGCGCAGAAACTGATTCCTCCGGCAGACAGCGCAACGCCGTGAGTTGCCGTCAGAGGATTACACATGGATAAGCTATTTGCAGAACACTTTGCCGCCGACTGGATCGAGTCGTGGAACGCTCACGACCTCGACCGGGTTCTGTCACACTATGCCGACGACTTTGAAATGTCTTCACCCGTCATCATCCGGATTGCAGGCGAACCTTCGGGCACACTGCGAGGCAAAGCAGCCGTCGGCGCTTACTGGCGCAAAGCGCTGCAGCTGATTCCCGACCTGAAATTCGAACTGGTCTCGGTTCTTACAGGAGTCAGCAGCATCACGATCTGCTATAAAGGCGCCCGCGGACGCCCCGCGGCAGAGGTCTTCCATTTCGGATCCGACCGGAAAGTTACGAAGGCCTTCGCGCATTACGCCGGATAAGGACACCAGATGATTATGGACGAAAACTTTTCAGAAGATGTGGTGTATATGCGGATGGCGCTGCGCGAAGCGGAGCGCGCCGCCGAAGCCGGTGAAGTGCCTTGCGGCGCGATCATCGTCAAAGACGGTGTGATCCTCGGCAAGGCGCACAACCAGACCGAGCTGCTCAAAGATCCGACCGCACACGCCGAAGTGCTCGCCATTACGCAGGCCGCCGCCGCGCTTGAAAACTGGCGGCTGACCGGTGCCGTCATGTATGTCACCAAAGAACCCTGCCCGATGTGCGCCGGAGCCATCGTCCTCGCCCGGCTTAAAAAAGTCGTCTGGGCCGTAGACGACCCGAAGCGCGGCGGCGCGCGCTCCAAATTTGAGATTCTCGACCACGCCGACCTCAACCACCGTGTCGAAATTCAGACCGGCGTCCTCGAAGCCGAATGCAAAGCGCTCCTTCAGGGATTCTTCCGCGAACGCCGCGCTGAGAAAAAGCAGGATTTGGATTTGTAGGACAGGCTTCTGCGGTATTCCGGAGAGCCTGTGTTTCCGTACCTTCACACGCTCTGCTTCGCAGAAGCGTGTCCTACAATTGAATCAAATGGAGAGCTTCAGTACAGGTTCCGGCGGGCGGAAGCCGGTCGGTGAGTTTGGAGAATTCAAACAATTTCCGGACTTTGGAACCGGCGTGGAGCAGGACAACTTTTTGAACCCGTTTGCTGACTTCGAGCAGCGCGCCGATTTCATCCGAGCGGAGCATTTCCTGATTCCGCAAATCGATGACGACTTTGCCGGACAGATTTTCCGGCAACGTTTCCAACGATTGGAACTCATGGTAGATCACGCCGTGATCCGGCCAGTGCGGCGGAGCCGACGGATCAATCAGCGCCGGAATGTTCCGGCCCAGCTTCAGTCGCAACGTCAGCCAGATTGCACGGAGCATAAAGACGATATTGGAAACATAGCGTCTGGTCAGCCGCTTCGGATCGGTGCCCCAGCGCCAGAGCCATTCGCAGTGAATTTTCTGCACCCAGGCGGGTGCGCGGGTCTGCACCCCGGCGATAAAGTCAAGCGTGCCGCCGATGCCGATGGCGACCGGCACATTCCATGTTTTGACGTGCAGGTGGTTGAACTTGTCCTGCTTCGGCGCGCCGAAGGCGGTAAACAGAATATCCGGCTTTGCCTCGTTCAGGCGGCGCAGAATTTCGGCGTGATCCATTTTTTCGAGCGGCGCGTACGGCGGCGACCACGCGCCGGCCACCTTCAGCGCCGGGTGCCGCTTTTTGAGAACGTCCATCGCTTTGGCGGCGACGCCTTCGGCTGCGCCAAGGCCGTAAATGCTGATTCCTTCTTCCTCGGCGCGGGCGGCGAGCATCGGCGTAATGTCACTGCCGGTCACCCGCCCCTTCAGCGGCGGGCCGAAAAACGGCGCCAGCTTCACCGGCGGGAAGCCGTCGGCGATTACAAGATCCGCTTCGCGCAAGACGTTGCGCAATTCGGTGTCGTGCTGCGCCTGAACAAGAAAGTCGAGATTGGCGGTGGCGATTACGCCGGGCTTGCCGGAGCGGACACGGTCTACCGTCCACTGAATAGCTTCTTCAAACGTGACGTTGTGAAACGGCACTCCAAAGAGCACCAGCGGAACCGGACTGAAGGAATTGGACATGCCGCGAGAATAGGCAAACCACGCCGCGCTTTCAAGTGTCATACGGTATGGGGCCGGGTCAGGCCGGAGTTAAATCACGAAGTCCGGCAACCGTGCGCAGTTTTTTTTCAAATTTTTCACAACCTGATCCAGCGTGATCGCCGCGCACTCTTTGCGCAGAGAGTCGGAAAGTCCTTTCCAAATATCGGACGTCGGACAGACGGTCAGTTGCTGACAAGCATCACAATCCGAACCGTCTGCCAATTCCAGTCGGCCCTCAAAGAGTTCGATAATCTCAAGGATGGTTATTTTGTCCGCCGGACGGTTCAGGAAATAACCGCCGTTGCGGCCTCTCCGTGTCGTGATAAAGCCGGCGCTGCGCAACGGAATCAGAATCTGTTCCATGTAGGCTTCTGAGATCCCCTGCTTTCCGGCAACTGCTTTCCCGCCGGCGGGCCGGCCGGTTTCGGTGTCTGCCGCAATCTGTGCCAGTATACGCACCGCATAGCGCGGTTTGGTGGAAAGTTTCATCCGGGATCACTCCTGTTCAATATTCCCGTCGAGAACAGCTTGAATGACATGTGCTTCTCCCAGCCTGTCCATCAGATGACCAAGCCGTTCTTTCGGGCGGCCGTGCCGCCGGTAAAAGCGGACACAGCGATCCACCAGTTCAAACAGCTCTTCTGCATCCTGAATATTTTTTTTCAACGGAACGGCCAGCCTTGGTTTCTTCCCAAGCGTTCCTCCGATCAGGATGGTGTGCCCGAACGATTCGGCCTTCCACGCGCCGGCCGGACAGACCGCCGTGCAGACGCTGCAATTAATGCATTTGTCCGGATCGCGGACATACTTTTCATCCTCGCAGGCAATCGCCTGCACCGGACAGGTTTTTACACAGGCGTTGCAATGCGTGCAGGGTTCCGCCAGCCAGACCGGCGTACGTCCGCCCATGATGCCGAGATCGCTTTCGCGCGCCTTGCCGCAATTATTGGGGCAGCCGGTAATTCCGATTTTGAATTTATACGGCGTATCCATCCGGAAATAGCGCCGGTCGATTCCGGCGGCGATCACTTTGGTGTCGATGGAACCGTAGCGGCAGGTTGAATTGCCGGGGCAGGCAATCACAATCCTCACCCGGTTTCCGTCCGCGCCCATGCACAATCCGGCTGTCTCCAGCTCTTCTTGCGCGGCCTTCAGGTTATCTTTGTGTATATTATGAATCTCCACGCCCTGCCGGGTTGAAAGATGGGCGACCTGCGCGCCGAAACGGTCAGCCACGCCGGCGATGGCGCGCAACTGGCCGGCGGTAATATCTCCGCCGACGGTTCGCAGCCGCAAAGCGAAATAATCCTTCTGCTTCTGCCGGATATTACAACTGTATGTCGAACTCTTTTCCATAAACCCCTCCGCCGCCCCGTTCAGATGCAATACTCGATGATCACCTGCGCCCGGGTCAGCTCGCGCAGAACGGACTGCACAGCCTCCGTCGGCGGAACATCCGGTTCAATCACCAGATCGACCTGATAATTTTTGAATGTATTTCCGCCGATGCTGACGACAAACAGCTCGTTCGGCGAATTCAATATTTTCAGCCGTTGCAGGTCATACTCATCGGCCCGCTCCAGCGAACTGATGAAAATCAGCCCGGCATCGGTCATGATGCGCGCCAGTTCGCCGATACGGCGGATATGCTCATCACGGTCGCGGAAGTTCTGTCCGATGTCGGCGTCCAACCCTTCCAGCAGACTCGGGATGCCGAGGTAATAAGCCTGCAACCCTTTGTCGAACAGCTTGAGTTCAAGCCGCCGCGCCAGATCGCGCTTGCCGCTGCCGGCCGGGCCGACGAACAGCACGGTTTTGCCGCGATGCTGATTCCGGTTGATGCGCGTTTCGGGCGAAACCAGTCCGCGCTCCCAGAGAAACTCGCGCCGGTCAACCTGAGCTTCCAGCGGAGCCCGTTCTCCCGCCACTTTCGGCCGTTCGATCATTCCGGCGGCAACGGTATTGTTGCTGATCGGGTCGATCAGAATAAAGCTGCCGGTTTCGCGGCAGTCGCGGTAGGCATCGAAAAACAACGGCTGATGCGTCGTGATGTTTGCCCGGCCGATTTCGTTAAGCTTCAAGCTGTCTGCCGGCTGTTTCTCCATCGTGTTGACGTCCACGCGATACTCCAGCTCCGCAAGCCGCGCCTTGGTCGTATGCGATGTATGGCGCAACAGGTAAGTCGCGTTCCGGTTCATGGGCGTTTCAGAAAGCCAGAGGATCATGGCCTCAAAGTGAGTCGCCACGTTCGGAATATTTTCGGCATGAACAATCATCTCGCCGACGCTGATATCAATTTCATCATTCAGCTCGATTGTTATGGCCTGCGGAACAAACGCTTCGTCGAGCTCGCCGTCGGCGGTAACGATCCGTTTGATGGTGGATTCTTTCAGCGACGGCAGCGCTTTGATGCGATCGCCTTTACGAATCACGCCCGACGCAACACTTCCGGCGAAACCGCGGAAGTCCAGATTCGGACGGCTGACAAACTGCACCGGGAACCGGAAGTCGCCGAGATTGCGGTCAGCGGAAATGTCCACATTTTCCAGAATGTTCAGCAGCGACGGCCCGTCATACCACGGTGTCCGGCCCGACCGGTCCACGATGTTATCGCCCTTCAGCGCCGACAGCGGAACAAAGCGGATATCCGGAATCGAAAGTTCTTTGCTGAGCACTTCGTAATCGGCGCGGATTTCTTCAAACCGCTCCTGACTGAAATCCACCAGATCCATTTTATTCACCGCCACGACAACGTGGCGGATGCCCAGCAGCGACACAATGAAACTGTGCCGCCGCGTCTGCGTGATGACTCCTTTACGGGCATCGATCAGAACGATAGCCAGATCGGCGGACGACGCGCCGGTGGCCATGTTGCGCGTGTACTGCTCATGGCCGGGCGTGTCGGCGATAATGAATTTACGGTGCGGCGTGGTGAAGTAGCGATAAGCCACGTCGATAGTGATGCCCTGCTCGCGCTCCGCCTTCAAACCGTCCAGCAGCAGCGCATAATCAATTTCGCCCTCGCCGGCGTTGCCTTCGCGGACGCTGTCGCGCTCCAGCGCGCTCAGCTGGTCGTCAAACAGCAGCTTGCTGTCGTACAGCAGCCGCCCGATCAGCGTGGACTTGCCGTCGTCCACCGAGCCGCAGGTCAGGAACCGCAGCAGACTTTTGTTTTCATGCTCGCTCAAAAAATTTTCAATATTCATCAGAAGTAGCCTTCCTTCTTCTTTTCTTCCATGGAGGAGTCGCCGTCTTTATCAATGATGCGGGTCGAGCGTTCGCTCAGTCGCGTCGTCATCATTTCCTCGACGATCTTGTCGACCGTATCGGCATCCGACTCAATCGCGCCGGTCAGCGGATAGCAGCCCAGCGTACGGAAGCGCACCAGAACCTCTTTCGGCTTTTCGCCCGGTTCCAGCGGGAAGCGCTCGTCATCAATCATGATCAGTACGCCGTCGCGTTCGACGACCGGACGTTTTGCCGCCAGATAAAGCGGAACCAGCGGAATTTTTTCGAGCCGGATGTACTGCCAGATGTCGAGCTCGGTCCAGTTCGAGAGCGGAAACACCCGTACGCTTTCGCCCGGATTCACCCGCGCATTAAAGTTCGACCAGAGCTCCGGACGCTGGTTTTTCGGATCCCACTGATGATGCCGGTCGCGGAACGAAAAAATACGTTCCTTGGCCCGCGACTTCTCTTCGTCGCGGCGGGCTCCGCCGAAGGCGCAGTCGAATTTGTGTTTATCCAAGGCCTGTAAAAGCCCCTGCGTTTTCATGACATCCGTGTACTTGCGGCTGCCCAGCGTAAACGGCGACGCACCGGAGGCGCGCCCTTCCTCGTTGGTATGCACCAGCAGATCCAATCCGTTTTCGCGGCAGAAGCGGTCGCGGAAGGTAATCATCTCACGGAACTTAAAAGTTGAATCCACATGCAGCAGCGGAAACGGAACGCGTCCGGGATAGAAAGCTTTCTGCGCCAGACGCACCATCACGCCGGAATCCTTGCCGATCGAATAGAGCATGACCGGATTTTCAAACTGGCTGCAGGCATCGCGGATGATCCGGATGCTTTCCGCCTCCAGCTGCTTAAGCTGACTCAGCTGATACTTACTCATGACGCTTCTCCAAATCCTTACTCCGCACAAATTTTCCGTTCACCAGATGCAGTCCGCATTCCTTCTGCTCGGGCTTTTCCCACCACCAGCGCCCCGCACGGACATCCTCTCCCGGCTGAACCGCCCGGGTGCAGCAGGCGCAGCCGATACTGATAAATCCCTGATCGTGCAGCGGATTATACGGAACGCCGTTTTCTTTCAGATAGGCCGTCACCTGCTCCAGCGACCAGTCCGCCAGCGGATTGATCTTGGGTATTCCGTTCACGGCATCCCACTCGATCACTTTCAGTTCCGACCGGGTCGAGGACTGCTCGCGGCGCAACCCGCAAACCCAACCGCCTGATTCCCGAAGCACACGGCGCAGCGGATTAATTTTGCGCACCTGACAGCATCGTTTGCGCTGATCGACGCCTTTAAGGAATAAATTGATCCCTTCTTCTGCGACCATCGTTTCTACTTCCGCCGCGTCGGGGAAAAGCACCTGAATTTTTATTCCGAACCGCGATTCGGTTTCGGCAATCAGGTCATACGTCTCCGGGAACAACCGTCCGGTATCCAAAGTAATCACCGGAATATTAAGCCGGTGAGCGGCAATCAGGTGCAGAATCACCTGATCCTCCTGCCCCAGCGAACTGGCAAAAACCGGACGATCGATGGTTTTCTCCACCCATTGCAACACCTGCAACGAATTTAACCCGCTTAATTCCGACTGAATTTTCTCAATATCTTCCTTCAAAACTGCCTTTTTCACCGTACCGCTCCTTCAGCTTAACTGCCATAAATATGAGTTTGTTTACCGCATGAGTAAAGTTTAAAAATAAAAAAATTAGTATACATGATCATGTTTTATGTATTTATGCGTTCGTCCTCTAAATGCTGTAATTAATGGCCGATCCGGTTGCCGGTTCTGCCGCCGAGGTGGCGAATACTTTTATCTGCCGGGGTTTGATGAAAACAACATCTCCGGCGGTGAATTTCTGTTCGGCATAACGCTCGCGGGACAGCTCGGCTTCGATAACCTGTTTGTCATCGGTGCGGATCAGTTCAACGCGGATCAGCGGACCGATGGCGTGTATATGCTGGATGGAAGCCTGCAACCATCCGCCGCCGGTCTCTTCGCGGGAGATCTCGATGTCGTGGGGTCTGGTATGCACAAACGCCGTGCCGGAGCCCGCCGCCGCATCCAGCGTCTGGTCGGCGAAATTTATCTGCCCGTCGCGCACACGGGTGTGGAAGAGATTCACATTACCGAGGAAGTGATAAACGAACGAATTGGCCGGATGCTCATAGACGGCGTCCGGTGTGCCGATCTGCTCGATGCGTCCCTGGTTCATGACGACGACGATATCGGCGACCTCAAGCGCTTCATCGACATCGTGGGTGACGAAGACACTGGTGACATGGATTTCGTCGTGCAGCCGGCGCAGCCAGCGGCGCAGTTCTTTGCGTACTTTGGCGTCCAGTGCGCCGAACGGCTCGTCGAGCAAGAGCACTTTCGGTTCGACGGCAAGTGCGCGGGCCAGAGCGACGCGCTGCCGCTGTCCGCCGGAAAGCTGCGACGGGTAGCGGTCGGCCAGCCAGTCGAGCTGTACCAGTTTCAGCAGGTTGTGAACCCGCTCCTGAATAACCTCTTTCGCCGGACGGTTTTTGCGCGGTTTGATGTTGAGGCCGAAGGCGACGTTTTTAAAAACCGTCATGTGGCGGAACAGGGCGTAGTGCTGGAAAACAAAGCCGACCCGGCGGTCTTTGGCGCTCCGGGCGGAGGCGTCTTCGCCTTCAAAATAGATGGATCCGGAATCCGCCGCTTCCAGTCCGGCAATAATGCGCAGCAGCGTGGTTTTGCCGGAGCCGGACGGGCCGAGCAGAGCGACGAGCTTGCCGGCGGGGAACTGGATGGAGATATTGTCCAGCGCGGTGAATGCGCCGAATTTTTTAGTGATATTTTTGACTTCAATACTCATGAGAGGTTCTCCGTTTTCCGGGAAGGGGTTTTGGTTCCGCCCGCCGTGCGCCGTGCTTTCCACTCTACGATGTTTTTCAATACGAGCGTGACCAGCGCGAGCGCCGCCAGCAGGGAGGCGACGGCAAACGCGGCGACGAAGTTATATTCATTGTAAAGAATTTCGACGTGCAACGGCATGGTGTTGGTCAGCCCGCGAATGTGTCCGGACACTACGGACACGGCGCCGAATTCACCCATGGCGCGGGCGTTGCAGAGAATCACTCCGTACAACAGACCCCATTTGATGTTCGGCAGGGTGATGTGCCGGAAGGTCTGCCAGCCGCCGGCTCCCAGCACGATGGCCGATTCCTCTTCGTCGGCGCCCTGAGCCTGCATCAGCGGAATCAGTTCCCGCGCGACAAACGGAAAGGTCACAAAAACTGTGGCCAGCACAATGCCGGGCACGGCGAAGATGATTTTGATGTCATGTTCCTGCAGCCACGGACCGATCCAGCCTTGTGCGCCGAACATCAGCACATAGATCAATCCGGAAATCACCGGCGAAACGGCGAAGGGCAGATCGATCAAGGTGATCAGCAGATTTTTCCCGCGGAATTCAAACTTGGCGATGGCCCAGGACGCAACCAAGCCGAAGACGAGATTCAGCGGCACGGCGATTGCGGCCGTGGTCAGCGTAAGACGGATCGCCGTCAGCGCATCCGGCTCAATCAGCGCCGCGCCGTATGCCGTCCAGCCCTTGCGCAGCGCTTCGGAAAAAACTGCCGCCAGCGGTACGACCAGCACCAGTCCCAGAAACAGCAGGGCGATGAGGATCAGCAGCCACCGTACCGCCGCCGGTTCGGTGACGGAAAGCCGGCGCGATCCGGTTGAAGTTCCAAAGTTTGAAATAATTCCAGCCATGGGTATTGATCCTTTATGTCAGCGGCGTGCACTCCACGCCTGCAGCAGGTTGACGAGCAGCAGGAGAACGAAGGAGATCGTCAGCATGACGACGGCGATCGCCGTGGCTTCCGCATATTCATACTGTTCCAGTTTGGTGATGATGAGCAGCGGTGTGATCTCGGTTTTCATCGGCATGTTGCCGGAGATGAAAACCACCGAGCCGTATTCGCCGATCGCCCGGGCAAACGACATCGCTATGCCGGTTAAGAGCGCGGGGAAAACAGCGGGGAAAATAACTTTCCGGAGGGTCTGCCAGCGGCTGGCGCCCAGACTGGCCGCGGCTTCCTCGAGTTCCGCTTCAAGGTCTTCCAGCACCGGCTGAACTGTCCGTACCACAAACGGAAGACCGATGAAGATCAAGGCCAGCAGCACGCCGGTGCGGGTAAAGGCCACTTTGATGCCGAGGGGTTTCAGCAGCGAACCGATCCAGCCGTTTTCCGCATAGACCGCCGTCAGGGCAATACCGGCGACGGCGGTGGGCAGGGCGAAGGGAAGGTCGACCAGCGCGTCGATTATTTTTTTTCCCGGAAAGGTGTAGCGCACCAGCACCCAGGTGACGATGAATCCGAAGACTCCGTTGATGACGGCGGCCAGAATTGAAGCGCCGAAGCTGAGTTTATAGGACTGAAGCACGCGCGGGCTGGTCACCGTATGCCAGAATTCCGGCCAGGTCAGCGTGGCCGTCTTGATGAACACGGCGGAAAGCGGAATCAGCACAATCAGGCTTAAGTAAAAAATTGTGAAGCCCAGAGTGAGCCCGAAGCCCGGCAGTACGTTGGATTTTCGAGTGACAGATGACATAACGGTTGTTCCGGAAGTTGATGGTTATTGACCGTAGATCTGGTCGAACGTTCCGCCGTCGTTGAAGTGCGCCGCCTGAGCTTTTTGCCAGCCGCCAAATACGGCGTCGATGGTGATCAGATTGATTTTCGGGAAGCGGTCTTTGTACTTTTCCGCCACTGACGCCAGCCGCGGCCGGTAGAAATGTTCAGCCGCCAGTTCCTGCCCTTTTTCCGAATATAGAAATTTCAGGTAAGCTTCCGCGACCGCGCGGGTGCCGCGTTTATCGGCGATTTTATCGACGACAGTCACCGGCGGTTCGGCGAGGATGCTCACGGAAGGAACGACGATTTCATATTCATTCCCGAATTCTTTGATGGCCAGAAACGCTTCATTTTCCCAGGACAGGAGAACGTCGCCGATGCCGCGCTGTACGAAGGTGGTCGTGGATCCGCGGGCACCGGAATCCAGTACCGGAACGTTCTTGTAGACTTTGCTCACGAATTCTTTCGCGCCGCTTTGGTCGCCGCCGTTGCGGGACAATTCATAGCCCCAGGCGGCCAGATAGTTCCAGCGCGCGCCGCCCGATGTTTTCGGGTTGGGTGTGATCACGGCAACACCCGGCCTGATCAGGTCGTTCCAATCCTTGATGCCTTTCGGATTGCCCTTGCGGACAAGGAAAACAATCGTGGATGTATAAGGAGCGCTGTTGTCGGGAAGTCGCGACTGCCAGTTTGCCGGGAGCGACTTGGCCTTCGCAGCAACGGCGTCGATGTCATAGGCCAGTGCCAGCGTGACGACATCGGCCTGCAACCCGTCAATGACCGCACGCGCCTGTTTGGCCGAGCCGCCATGAGACTGTTTGATGGTGACGCTTTCACCTGTCCGGGCTTTCCAGTGCCCGGCAAAAACCTTGTTGAACTCCTCGTAAAATTCCCGGGTCGGGTCATACGAAACGTTTAACAGGGTGATTTCTTTGGCTTGTGCCGGGAGCAGTCCAAGCAGACTTCCGAGTGCGGCAACCAGCCCGTATTTAATCGTTTTATTCATGATATGTTCCTTTTCTTGATAACTCTACAAACTCTATAAAACAGGTATAGTAAAAGGTAAAAAAATTATATCGCGTAGTCCGAAACTCTTTTTCCGTTGTTGGCCATTTTCAGCATATCGGTCAGTGAAGTGTTATCGACGATTTCGGCAATGGCATCCCTTACTTCTTTCATAACCACCCGGATGGCGCAGGAGGCTTCGTCGCCGCACTCTTTGCACTTCGCATAAGCCGTTTTGCTCACGCAGGGAACCGGAGCGATAGGCCCATCCATCAGGCGGATCACATCACCGACCATAATTTTATCGGTCGATTCCTGCAGCGAATAACCGCCGCCTTTCCCCTTTTTGCTCTGCAAAATGCCGGCATTTTTCAAATCCAGCAGAATGCGCTCCAGAAACTTCCGGGGAATTTTTTCATCCGCTGCCAGCTGCGCAATCAAAACAGGGCCGTCGTTCTGGTGCTTAGCCAGATAGATCAGCGCAAGTAAGGCGTATTTAGCTTTCTTAGTTAACATAATTGCCTACAAATCTACTAGAGTGATAGCTAATACCGTCATTTATGTCAACGGCGGTTTAAAAATATTTTTGTCTCATGACAACTTATGGTGCTAAACATCCCCGCAAAGGTTAAGTCAACGCGGCCGGCTTTCAAGCTTTCCAAACAACCGAAACCCGCTATGGTTCCCGCATTATGCCGATTATTTCCATCCTCCTGATTGCGCTTGGCCTGGCAATGGACGCCTTTGCGGTTTCCATCACCAGCGGCATCACCATTAAAAACCTCAAAGCGCGCCACGCCCTGCTTGTCGGTTCGGTATTCGGAATTTTTCAGGCGCTGATGCCGGTGCTGGGCTGGCTGCTCGGACAGTGGGCGTACCGCTTTATTTCTGCCGTGGACTACTGGATCGCGTTCGGTCTGCTGCTGTTTGTCGGCGGACACATGATCATTCAGGCCATGCAGCCCGAAGATGAAGAGTCCGGCCCGAAAAACCCGCTGCACCTGCCGACCCTGCTGACGCTGGCCGTCGCCACCAGCATCGACGCCTTCGCCATCGGCATCAGCCTTTCGATGCTGCGCGTCTCCATCCTGCAACCGGTACTGATCATCGGTCTCGTCACCTTTGCACTCTGCTTCGCGGGCGTCTACTTCGGGCGGCTTTTCGGCCACCTGAACGAAAAGAAGATGGAGGTTTTCGGCGGACTCGTATTGATCGGTCTGGGCACCAAAATGCTGGTTGATCATCTGATTGAAAATCACGAGATGTTCACGGACTCGCAAACGGTCTGGTTCGCCTTCGGACTGACTCTGGCCGCCGGGCTGGCGACCGGCATCGGCAGCCTGCTGGCTTTTTTCACACGGCACACCAATGCCCGGCGATTCTCCTTTTTCCTCGGCGTTTCAACCGGACTGCTGCTCTGGACGGCTTTCCGGCAGCTGCTGCCAAACGCCGAAAGTCATTTCGGCAGTTCCGTGCCGGTCGTTGCGGCGTTTTTCGGCGGATTCCTGATCACGGCATTAATTGACAAGCTGGTTCCAAGCTTTGGAAACCCGCACGAGTCGTACCGGATTGAAGATTTGCAGGAAAAGCCGGTCTTCCGCCGTACCGGTATGCCCGCCGCGCTGGCCATCGCCGCACACAGCTTTCCGGAAGGACTGGCTATCTTTGTTGCCGCGCTGCACGCACCCGCTCCGGTTGCCATCGGCGCGGCGGTTGCGCTGGCATTGCATAACATCCCGGAAGGCATTGCCGCCGCACTGCCGATGTACCACGCCACCGGCAGCCGCGCCAAAGCGTGCGGATTCTCGTCGCTCACCGGACTGGCCGAACCGCTCGGCGCGCTGATTGTCTACACGCTGCTTTACCGCTTTATGAGCGGTGCGGCACTCGATCTGCTCACCGCCGCCGCTGCAGGCATTATGGTGTTCATCGCGCTCGACGGACTGCTGCCCGCCGCGCGTGTTTACGGAAAATCCCACCACGCCGTTTACGGTGTCGTCACCGGCATGCTCGCCGCCGCCGCGCTCGCTCTGCTCTGATTTTACCTTTCCGGCGGACGCGGCAGAGTATATATAACCCGCATGAAAACGATTCTGACTGCTGTCATCCTGCTGTCCGCAACCTTCGCCTTCTCCGAAGACAGGCCGCAACCTGTCCTCCCGGCGACGAACGGTCCGGTAAACACCAATGAGACCGGCAGCTACAAGCCATTCAAGGCGGACTCGAAGGCAGATGCCCGTACCGGTGCCACCCGCAAGTCAAAAAAACAGAAACAGAGCAACCCGTGAAACGCGATATTGAATGGATCGATAAACTCGACGACGGCGTAAAACGTACCGTACGCATTGCGATTTCGATGAACAAAGGAATCAAGTGGCAGTTCAAACGGTCGGACGAAGAACGCTGGGATTACGATACGCCGGCTTCGCCTGAAGACTGGCAGGCCCTCGACGAAAAAGTCGCCGCGCTCTATAACCGCCGGCGTGCCACCCATGAAGAGCTGGAACTCGTCCGCGCACAGAGGAAAAAACATGGCTGAATTTCAAATCACCGGCGAATACATCGAGCTGGATAAACTGCTGAAAGCCTCACAGCTCTGCGGTACCGGCGGCGAAGCCCGGATCATGATCAGTGAGGGACTCGTTACCGTGGACGGCGAAGTTGAGCTGCGCCTGCGCCGTAAAGTCCGCCCCGGCATGACCGTCCGATACGACGGAAACATCCTCACTGTCCGCTGAGACCGTTAAATGAGTGAGATCACTCTCCATTTCGACAACGCCCGCGAGGCACAGGACATCGCCGCCCATCCTGCTGAAACGATCGAGGCCATCGAGCGCGCTTTCGACGTCAGTCTGACGACGCGCGACACGTGGTTAAAAATCGAAGGACGCGGAACCGAAGCCGCCGCGCGTTTTTTCGACGCACTGCGTACGGCACGCAATCGCGGATTTTCTCTGACGGCGGGCGGCGTAAGCTATGCGCTTAAAGCTTTCACCGAAGGCCGCGAAGACGTGCTGGCCGCTTTCACTTCGCTGAGAATCGAAGTCAGCCCGCGGAAACCGCCGGTTTTCCCGCGCACCTTCGGGCAGTACGTTTATCTGGATGCCATCAAGCACCATGCCATCACCTTCGGACTCGGCCCCGCCGGTACCGGCAAAACCTATCTGGCTATGGCCGCCGCCGTTTCGGCGCTTCTTAAAGATGAAGTAAGCCGCATCATCCTCACCCGCCCCGCCATCGAAGCGGGCGAAGCGCTCGGCTTCCTGCCCGGCGACCTGCAGCAGAAAGTTGATCCTTATCTGCGTCCTCTTTACGACGCGCTCCACGATATGCTCCCCGCCGAAGAGATTCAGCGGCTGATGGAGCGCGGCATCATCGAAGTCGCTCCGCTGGCCTACATGCGCGGACGCACACTCAACCATGCTTTCGTCATCCTCGACGAAGCGCAGAACACCACGCCGCTGCAGATGCTGATGCTGCTGACGCGCCTCGGCTTTGAATCGCGCGCGGTAATCACCGGCGATCCGACACAGGTTGATCTGCCCGATAAAAAGAAATCCGGACTGACCGAAGCCCGCCACATTCTCAGTAAAATTGACGGACTCACTTTCATCGAACTCGATGAGGGCGATGTGGTGCGCCATCCGCTGGTGCAGAAAATCATTCGCGCATACCGCCACCACAGGGTATAAACCCCGCAGCAACAAAGGCCTTCTGTGAAACGGAAATTTTTCAGAAAAAAAACAAACCGCGCCGCCGCGACCAGAAACGTCACCGCCCGTAAAAACGCGCGGCGGTTCCCGTTTTTCAATCTGCTGTTCGCCATCGTCCTTTGGCTGGCTCTGGTCATGTTTTTTTACAGCGGACGTCTGCTCCGCCCGCAGGAGCTGGTGCTCGGCCAGAAGGCTCCGGAGACCATTGCGGCTTCGGTTGACTTCCTCGCCGAAAATATTGCCGCCACACAGGCCGGACAGCGCGCCGCCGCCGATGCCGTTCTGCCGGTTTTCTCCATCGACTCTTCCACCATTGAAAATGCCCGGCTGGTGCTGACCACCAACCAGCTGACGGAACTCATTCCGGCAGACAAACAGATCGATGTACAGTCCGTCATTTTCACGGCGCTTTCCAACACCAGTTCGCGCGGCATCATCGCCGCCAGCGATGCCCAGACAAAATTTAACGGCAAGGCTCTGTCCGGCAAAGTAGCGCTGCGCGGCGGCAGAACGGACGTTATCCGCACGCTCGACAGCTTCATCCAGCAGCCCGACGCACTCAAAGCCGCAACCGCAGAAATTCTCCATGGCCTTCCCCGCGAAAGCCGCAGCGAGGAAAAAACCGTCCGCGCACTGATCGCGCCGTGTTTGTGGCCCAATCTGGCTTATGACGCCGCCGAAACGGAAACGCGCCGTGAACAGGCCGCCGCGTTGGTTGAGCCGGTGATTGAGCCGGTAAGCGCCGGCACCATTCTGGTTCGCAACGGCGACATAGTAAGCGAGCAGACGCTCAAGAGACTGGCCGCGCACGAAAAGCGGCTGAGCGAACTTGAAACCCCGGCCGAGCGCATCCAGCGGCTGGCAGGCAGCGGGTTTCTGCTGCTGATCGGACTCGCCCTGACCGCCGCCGTGGCCGGCATCGTGCAGCCGTTACTGCTGCGCAGCCGCCGGCAGATTCTGCTGCTGGCGACGCTCTGCGCTCTGCCGCTGATCGCCGGAAAGGGCTTGCTTTACGCCACTGTCGACTTACGTCTGCTGCCGGCAACGATACTCAGCTTTGCCTTGCCGCTGTCGATCGCGCCGCTGCTGGCTTCCATCCTCCTCGGCAGTGCGCCGGGATTAATCGCCGGACTCTGGGTCAGCTTCGCGCTGGCCGCGCTGCTCGGCGGAAGCTTCGATGTCTTTGTACTCGGCCTGCTGGTCTCCTGCACCGTTGTCTACATGACGCGCGACGTCAAACGCCGCACCGCGCTGTTCCGCGCGGGCTTCTGGATCGGCGCGGTCGAAATTGTTTTTGCGCTGGTGATGGCCGTACTCGAACATCCGTCGTGGCAGGTACTGCTGCCGCAGCTCGGCACGGCCATGCTGTGCGGGCTGGTCAGCGCGCTGCTGGCCATGCTGCTCATTCCGATATTTGAACACCTCTTCAAAATCACCACCGACATTTCACTGCTCGAACTCTCTGATTTGAGCCATCCGCTGCTCCAAAGTCTGGCTATCAACGCGCCCGGCACCTACCACCACTCATTAATGCTGGCCAGCCTGGCCCAGAACGCCGCCGAAGCCATCGGCGCCAACGGACTCATGCTGCGCGTCTGCGCCTATTTCCACGACATCGGCAAACTGGTGAAGCCCGGCTTCTTCAGCGAAAATATCCAGTTCGAGGAAAATCCGCACGACGAACTGACACCGAGCATGAGTACGCTGGTGATCGTCTCGCACATCAAAGAAGGCGTCATGCTGGCGAAAAAATATAAACTGCCGCAGGTCGTCATCGATGCCATTGAGCAGCATCAGGGAACCAGTCTGGTTTCTGTTTTCTACCAGCGTGCAAAAACCCGCCAGCAAAAAGAGAACGTCTCCGGACAGCCGGCGATCAACGATGAGGATTTCCGCTACGAAGGTCCGCGCCCGCAGACCCGCGAAATGGCCGTTCTGATGCTGGCCGACAGCTGCGAGGCGGCGTCGCGTTCGCTGGAAAAGCCGACACCTGTCCGCGTCACGAACCTGATTAATGATATCTTCGACTCCCGTCTGCGCGACGGCCAGCTCGACGAATGCAATCTCACGTTCGCCGAACTCAACCGGATCAAACAGTCCTTTGTTTTCTCCCTCACCAATATGCTCCATGGCCGTGTCGCCTATCCCAAAGATGAAAACCGTTCTAATAAACCGGCAGAAACGCCGGATCAACCTGCCGGCAATCCGCCGGCTGACCGCTAAAATCGCCGCCGCGCTGGAGACCGCCGATCCGGATACCGTCTGGCAGGAGGTCACGCTGCTGCTGACGGACGATAAAGGCATCACGCAGTACAACCGCGAATTTTTCGGCAAAGACCGTGCCACCGACGTCATCAGTTTCCGCAGCGAACCGGTTCCCGGCGAAGAAGGCGCCTCCGGCGATCTCATCGTCAACGTCGAACGGGCGATACAGGAAGGGCCGAACCATGACGGCGTCGACGCGGAACTCGCCCTCTACATCGCCCACGGCTTCAATCATCTCTCGGGAGCCGACGATAACACGCCCGCCAAACGCGCCGCCATGCGCCGCACGGAAATGCGGCGGCTTGCGGAGTTGCAACCGGAAATCAAAAATCTGATAGTGGGCTGACATGAACGGAATAAACTTCAACTATCTCGCAGGCAGTATCGCCGCGCTTCTAATGGCCGGATTATGGTCGGTACTCTTCGCGGCCTTCCGGGAAACCGGCAACGCCGGCATCAGCCGCCTCGCCGAAAAAAAACCGCAGGCCAAAACCGTTCTTGAAAGCTGGGCCGGGCGCTGGAACCTGCTGCGCACCACGCTGCGCTTCTGCCTGACGCTCTTCGAAATCATCGCCATCTACTTTGCCTTTCATACTTTTTCGTTTCCGTTAGCCGTCGAGTGGCTCGGAGTGATGCTGGTGATGACGCCGCTCTATCTGATTTTAATCCGCGTCATTCCCTTTGTTCTCGCCGAAAGCTATGCCGACCGCCTGTCTCTATTCTTTCTCCCGGCCGTCATCGGCCTGACCCGCATTCTCTGGCCGCTGGTCTGGCCGGTTTATATGCTGGAACGCGGACTTCTGGCCCGCGCGCTTTCCTCCGCCGACGAAGACGACAGTCCGACGCCGGAAGATGAAATCATGACGCTCGTCGATCAGGCCGAGGAGGGAGAACTGGAAGAAGAAGAGCGAGAGATTATCCGCAGCGTTTTTGAATTCGGCGATACCGTCGTCCGCGAAATCATGACGCCGCGCGTCAATATCGAAGGACTGCGAGCCGGCAGCACCGTTGCCGAATGCGTCGGAAAAGTACAGCGGTCATCCCATTCCCGTTTTCCGGTCTACGAAGAAACCATCGACAACATCGCCGGCGTCGTACACGTCAAGGATCTGCTGCGCCTCTTCGCGGGCGGCGAAGAAGACCGTCCGGTCAGTGACATCGTCAAAAAACTCAGCGCCGTGCCGGAAACCATGCCGATCAACGACCTCCTGCGGCAGATGCGCGAACAGCACTTCCACATGGCGCTCGTCGTCGACGAATACGGCGGTACCGCCGGGATTGTCTGCATGGAAGACATCATCGAAGAACTCATCGGCGAAATCCGCGACGAATACGACCTCGCCGAAAAAGACATCCTGAAATGTTCCGACGGCACCGTTTTAGTCAAAGCCAGCCTCGCCGTCGCCGACCTCAACGAAGAGCTTGGACTGAACATTCCCGAGAGCGACGAATACGACTCCATCGGCGGCTACGTTCTCAACGAACTCGGCAGTATTCCGCCCGCCGGAACCAAAGTCGCCGCGCCCGGATTGGAAATCACCGTTCAGAACGCCACGCCGCGCCGCATCCACACCCTGCTACTCACACCGCTCCCGGAAAAGGAATAGAATGTTTATTCAACAGGCGCTCACCGATCCGTTCCTTTACTTCGGCTGGATTACCTTCGTGGTGTTTTCCATCTGCTGTCACGAATATGCCCACGCCTACACCGCCTGGCGCTTCGGCGACGATACCGCCGCGCGCAACGGACACCTCACACTGAATCCGCTGGTGCAGATGGGAATACAATCGCTGATCATGCTGGCGCTGTTCGGCCTAGCCTGGGGCGCTGTTCCGGTTAATCCGGTCGCGGTGCGCAGTGCGCCCAAACGGGCACTGATCGCTTTATCCGGCCCGCTGATGAACCTGCTGCTCTGCCTGCTCTTTTCGCTCCTGATGGTTATCGCCGACGTCGTCGGCAATCCCAGCGCCGTGCATTTCCTGCTTATCGGCGGCGCGGTCAATGGCATGCTCTTTGTTTTCAACATCCTGCCGGTACCGGTACTCGACGGCTTTGCCGTCGTCTCCGCCTTTCATCCCGCCTTCGACCGGTTCGCGCAGAAACACGCCACCGCCATTTTTCTGATTTTCATCCTGCTGCTGTGGAACTCGCCGCTCGACTCCTTCATTTTCGCCGCCGGATACGCTCTCGAAGCTGCCTTCGTCGCCTTCTTTCACAGCCTCGCCGCCCTGCTCTTCTAATCCGCTTCGATTTTCATTACCGCGACCAAGGAAGAGATCGAAAACTCGCCGTCACCGACGAAGCGGTCATCAAATGATCCGAAGGCAAAACCATTAAAAAGGTAATCGTCGTCCCCGGACGGCTGGTGAACATCGCGGTGGGTTAAGAAGATTTTCGCGCAAAGCCGCCAAGTTTCCCAGAACTCGGAATTTGAAAATCGGAATTGTCGAATTATCGAACCAACCCCGGCTATGATCTATGGTCATCAATGAAGTCCGATGGATCAATGATGCCATCGGCCTGCATCAACCGGAAAGCTGCCGCGACATCCGATTGGCCAATCGTCGGCCGCCGATTCCCGATGGTTCCAACCTCGGGTCCGTAGTAGGCGTCACCCGTTGAGTGCGGCCACAATGGGCCGGTGACATCGATTTTTTTGTTTCGCATCTCGAAATGAAGATGAGGCGGAAACGACGAAACTGCTCCTATTACCCCAATGATGCAGCCCTTGGTGACAGCCGACCCAACCTGATACGTGAAATCACTCTCGGTACCGATGCCACCTTTGCTGTTTGCAATTCCTTCATTTCTATCGGGCGCAATGTGGTCATAGAGACTATCTACGCAATCCCCATTGGGCCTCCAGTGACGGATTACCATTACGTAACCTGCTATAGACGGGCCAGAGGCAGATGCGGATCCAATGAAAACGACTTGTCCATTCGCCACACATCGCACAGTTTCGCCCACATCTTCACTTCCGCTTCCTTTGTTCCAATCCTCGCCGGGGTGCAATCCCTCCCACAGCCATTTCCCTTGGGCCTTCGAGTAGTCAGTATAGTAGCTACCAGCATCTTGAGCGTTGTACCAACCGGCACCCGGCGATGCAGCATAGCGTTGGGGATGTTCCGTTGGATTGTTCGGGAAGAGATTGTTCCTTTCTGGAGTGATTTGTTCGGGGATAGAGCCGCCTAGGCCAACGGGATAGTCGAAGCCTTGGGCTGGCGAAACGCCAACGGGAGGATCGGCGGTTTGACTGAGGGCTTGGGGAGCTGGCGTGGAGTACTTAATCGTCCCTCCTGTTTTTTCGAGAACACCATAAACCGCCGCAGTTTCATCAATAGCCTGATCTTCTTTGGGAGTTATGGTGGCACCTATTCCCGATATCCGCATTGATATATCAATGCTATTATCATCTGCCACTTTTTTAAGAAACACATTAACTCCAAGCCCTTTTTTGTCAGAAAACCAGACGATCTTTTCTGGGAAGATATTCAAGCTACTATCACGAATTATTCCAGCCTGCACCAGCATACGATTTCTTGCCATAATCGCTTCATATGCTTGAGCTATATTTATGTTGGACACCACAAAATGCGTCCTGAAAGAGTCCGTTTTAAAAAACCGAGGGCCTGTTGATTCCAAAACAGTATTTTTCATTAACTCCGTCCGAATGGCCGGATTAACAATTGCTGGCGTTTCTGACTGGTGTGCTTGACCATTTATTGACGAAACTGCCGCACTTTTTGTGGCCGCACCAGCAAGAGAGTCGTACAACTTCCTTAAATCTAAGTTTTTGTCATCATTAGGAATTTGATCAAGAGGTATGTGAACAATATTTTTCCACATTTTAGAAAGAGAGTCTCCCCAACTCCATGAGCGTTCGCCAATCACATGCCACTGAGACTTCTTAAATTCAAAGTAGTACGTAATAATTTTTTCCTCACGGCAATTACGCCAATCTGACCAACCATATGCTGGAGAAGTGCCCCAACCCGTATCGCTACGATCATACGACCTCTTAACACCAGTAACCGACACAACCACAGATCCTTTCCAAGAAACACCGTTTAATTTATCGGCTTCAGATAATGCTGCCTCTTCTAACAAAAAGGCTATGCCCTTATATTGAACTAAAGAGTCAGGCAACTCTGCCATGTATATGAAGTCATTTGCTACTGTGACCTGACTATAAAAATCGTTCTGTGCAAACTTACTAGCTTGCGTTTTGTAATCGGGGCTACCTGATTGAGCACATGCGCACATTCCGACGAACAAACACACACACTTCAACACAACACTTCTAGTTTTCACTTCCCATCCTCCATTCAGTTCGGTGTATCTCTCCTGCCCGAAAAAGCGCCCCTTAATTGAGGGCACAATACCGAGTCAAAAAAAGGATAGCAAGATGATCAGCCGTTCAGAAAAGGAAAAGGTATCCGCCAATGAACTTTAGAACTGGTGACAGAATCGATCCCGTAATTTCCAAGCTTTGGAAGCTTTTCTTCCAACATCTAAAAATCTCTTGCGTCTTGGCGGTCAATCTCTCTGGTGGAACGCAACCGCCGGGCGTGTTTTCCTCCTGCGGCGGACAAGTAAGCCCGCTCGGCCCTTCGATGAACTCAGGACAGGCGCTAGGGCTTCACCTTAAGGCTTTTCGTCTTTGTTCTGTGCGGCGCGCGAGCTTTGCGTATAAAATGCGGGCCGCAGAAAAAGACGGAAAGGATTTCGACAGCTATGCGAATCAAATGGATTGCGGCAGCCGTTGCCGTCATTACAACCTCCGGAACCGGACAGGCCATCGATTTACTGACGGCGTATCAGCAGGCTGCGAAGTCGAGTCCGCTGGTCGCGCAGGCTTATGCCCGGTTGCAGGCGGAACAGTTCGGCAAAGACGTCGCCCGTTCCGCGCTGGCTCCCCGGCTGACCGCCGAAGGTTCCGTCAGTCAGAACAATCTCGATCTCACCGGATTCGGCGCCGCGCCGATCAAGGAAGAATACAATCCGTCCAGTTACAGCGTGACGCTGACGCAGCCGCTGATTAACGGCGCGGCGTGGTCGACGTTTCAGGCGTCGCGCTCCAAGGCAGAAAGTTATGAAGCGGGTCTGCTGGCCGTTAAGCAGGATTTGATTCTGCAAACAGCCGACGCCTATTTCGCCGTGCTGCGCGCCGAGGCGCTGGAGCGCACCGCGCTCAGCCAGCAAACGCTCTTGCAGAAAATCAGTGACCGCGCCGAAGGCGAACGGCAGGCCGGTACCGGCGATATCATCGCCGTTCAGGAAGCCCGCGCCCGGCTCGACGGTGCGCAGGCGGAACTGCTCAGCGCCCGCAACGGCGTACAGATTGCCCGCCGCGCGCTGGAGCGGCTGACGCATCAGCCGGTCGCCGAAGCGCTGACCGATCTTGAAACGCTGGAGCCGCAAGGGCCGGTTCCGGCCCGTATGGAAGACTGGGTGACGTCGGCGGAAAACAGCCAGCCGGTACTGGAACAGGCGCGGAAGGAATTGCAGGCCACCCGTTATATGGTTTCGGCGGCGGCCCGCGGAAACTGGCCGGTCGTTTCGCTGAATGCGCAGTATCTCCACGCGGACGGTTCGTTCATGCCGGCGATTGAGCGTAGCGAAAGTCTGGTCGGCGTCAGCGCGGTCTGGCCGCTTTTCCAGGGCGGTCAGGTCAGGGCGTCCAAGGCGCGGGCCGAAGCGCTGACACGGGTCAGTCAGTACGGACTGGAAGCACTGTCAGACA
>JBAZTQ010000024.1:0-33239 GCA_041661845.1 Kiritimatiellales bacterium
ACTTCAATCTGAACGTCGCCGCGCCGGCCGTCCAGCCGTGCCGGAATCACTTTGGTGTTGTTGCCGATCAGCAGGTCGCCGGGCTGAAGCAACTGCGGCAGGTCGCGGACAATGCGGTCGGCAAAGCTGTCGCCGGTCAGGTCGAGCAGCCGCGCGGAATCGCGCGGACTGGCCGGGCGATCTGCGATATACTGCCGGGGCAGTTCAAAATCAAATAAGTCAACTTTCATGAAAGCCGGTTATCGGTTATTAGTTATTGGTTATTAGCCCGCTTGGTGGTACTCAAGGCCGGATAATTTATGAATAAAACCAGTCAAATGACAGCTTTTGTGAGCGAGATATTCAGCTCCGCACAGGGCGAAGGAATCAACATCGGCCGCCGCCAGCTTTTCGTGCGGTTTTGCGAGTGTCACCGCAACTGCCTTTACTGCGACACACCGGTCGAACGGACGGAATCCGTCGCCGTTGAACGCGAGCCCGGCAGCGGAAAGTTTGAGTCCATTCCGAACCCGCTTTCTGTGAAACAGCTGGTTGAGTTGCTGGCCGGACTGAACCGCCCGGAATTCGCCCACGACGACCTGTTCATCACCGGCGGCGAGCCGCTGCTGCAGGCGGACTTTCTGGCGGCGTTCCTGCCGGAAGCGCGCAAACGGCTCGACCTGCCGGTACACCTCGAAACCAGCGGCGACCTGCCGGAAGAATTCGCCAAAGTCGTCGAATGGACGGACCACGTTTTAATGGACATCAAACTCCCCAGCGTCACCGGCGAGCCGGAGTCGTGGGCCATGCACCGCGATTTTCTGGAACTCATCGAAAGCGAAGAGACCGGAGCCACCATTAAACTGGTGGTCGGTGCAGACACTTCCGACGACGATCTGGCTCAGGCGGCGAAAATCATCCGTGCCTCCGGATCGCTGGCCGCCGTGGTGTTGCAACCAATGACCGCCGCTTCCAAAACCAACCGCGTGCCGACGGCCAGTCAGGTGCTGGCGTGGCAGTCGCAAATGGCGGTCGTACTTGGACGGAGTGTCCGTGTTATTCCGCAGTGCCACAAAATGATGGGACTTCTTTGAGTTTGGAATGATGGAATAAGGGATTGGTGGATTGTTGGTAGGGACGGATCGCCGAGCCGTCCGCGGCGCTCTCGGCGATAGCGCCCTACCTCAAGAACGGTACGTATGATGAAAAAGAAAGCAGTTGTATTATTAAGCGGCGGACTGGATTCCGCCACGGTGCTGGCGATTGCCAAAGATCAGGGCTATGACTGTTACGCTCTTTCCTTCCGCTACGGCCAGCGCCACGCCGTTGAACTGGAGTGCGCGGCGCAGATTGCAAAGACGCTGGGTGCCGTCGAACACCGCACCGTCACCATTGACCTCGGCGCGTTCGGCGGATCGGCGCTGACGGATATGAATATCGCCGTGCCGCACCAGCCGGGCAAGCCGGACGAAATTCCGGTCACCTATGTTCCGGCGCGCAACACCGTTTTTCTATCCTATGCGCTGGCGTGGGCCGAAGTACTCGGCAGTTTCGACATTTTCATCGGCGTCAACGCGCTCGACTACAGCGGCTATCCCGACTGCCGCCCGGAATTTATCGCCGCCTACGAAACCATGGCCAACCTCGCCACCAAGGCGGGCGTGACCGGTTCGGAAAAGCTGACGGTTCACACGCCGCTGATTTATCTGACTAAAGCGCAGATCATTCAAAAGGGGCTGGAGCTGGGCGTGGACTACGGCGTAACGTCCAGCTGTTACGACCCGGCACCGGACGGCAAAGCCTGCGGAACCTGCGATTCCTGCCGCCTGCGGCTCAAAGGATTTAAAGAAGCTGGCGGCACAGATCCGCGCCGCTACGTAAAGTAGGACAGGCTTCCAGCCTGTCAGACAGCCAAGATGGCTGTCCTACATTGGGAATATGTGAAAAGGAGCCCTTATGTCTGAAATGGAAATTTATAAAACTCTGCGCTTTGACGCCGCCCACCGCCTGACCGGCGTGCCGCCGACTCATAAATGCTCGTCGATGCACGGCCACGGCTTTGAGATTCAAGTGTTCCTGCGCGGCTCGGTCGACCCGAAAACCGGCTTCGTCATGGACTTCGGCGACCTCGCCAAAGTCTGCGAACCGATTTTGAAACAGCTCGACCACGCCATCCTGAACGAGATCGAAGGACTGGAAAATCCGACCAGCGAGAACATGAGCGTCTGGGTCTGGAAAAAACTGAAGCCGCAACTGTCCCTGCTCTCCAAAATCGTCATCAAAGAAACCGAAACCTCCGGGTGTATCTATCGGGGATGAACCGGAGCGGAAAATGCCATGCTGAAGTGGATCCAGGAAAAACTGTCGACGCTGTTCGCAAAAAAAGCTCCGTTTGATCCGGCGGTACTGAATGATCCGCTTGCACTTCAAACCGCCTGGACTCCGGCCGATAAAGGCGGGGCCAGTTTCCGGACGCACCGGCTTGTGTCCGTCCGCCCTTACCGGATGGAGTTCCGCCCGACCGCCGGATTTCTGCTGTTCGGTGCAGTGTTTATTTTCATGGGAAGTGGCGCCGTTTTTCTTTCTATCGTCTTTGCAGTCCATAGCCGTACTTTCCCCGCCGGATTAATCGCCATTTTTCCGATACTGATCGGGCTGGTTTTCGTTCTGATCGGGGGCTGGCTGATTCATACCGGCTCCGCACCGATCATCATCGATAAAGAAGAAAAGGCTGTCTGGAATGGCCGGAAATCGCCGCGCGAAGTTTTCAACGTCAGCGAGCTGAAAGTTTACACGGAAATCAAAAACATCCATGCGCTTCAGCTGATCTCAGAATATTGCAGCGACAGCGACTCGTCCTACACCAGTTACGAATTGAATCTGGTGCTCGCAGACGGCCGGCGCATCAATCTCGTTGACCACGGCAACCGGAAAAAACTGATCGCCGACGCACAGACTCTGGCAAAATTTCTCGCCGTCCCGCTCTGGAACGCGCTGTGAGGAAATCCGGATGGCCGGTACAGCCGTTTGCTCGTCAAACGGCTCCCCGTTCATGGCAATTCATAGACAATGGCACACGGCCTGGCACTTCACCATTGTCATCCGGTTGCGAGCAACCGGATTTACTGTTCTGCCGAAGCTTCCCCTACTTTCCAAAATTGTCATCAAAGAAACCGAAACTTCCGGTTGTATCTATCGCGGTTAACATTAACACGAAGATTACGTCCGGCATACGGGATGATAATCTCCGGCGGCTGATTTGATCATCCTGTCATTTCTTTCCACCATGACTCCATATCCCCGTTATTAAACTTCTGAATGAGATTCCGAAGCTCTTCCGGAGCATCATTGGCGATCTCACTCCCAAGATCGGGTCGGATGAACCAAATCCACGCAAGGGTTTCGCTTTTCGACGGCGGGTTGTCGTTTGGACACCACTCAACATATCCTTCGTTGACGCCAAGAATATTCGCATACAAACAGTCAAGACATGATAGACGCTCGTCAAGCTGATCAAAATCAACCACATCAGCCCATGCTACTGTCTGCGATGGGCCATTCAGTATTTCGCGATATGTTTTCATCTAATTTTACCCAACAGTTTTATTGAACGAACTTCAACTCCGGTTTATGCAATCGATCACTACAGCTCCACTGAATCGACGCGGACGCTGGAGCGGATGCCGCCGCGGGCGGTGAAGTCGCCAGTGACGATGAGGCGGCGCGGTTTGCAAACCGTTGTCAGGTCGGTGAAGATGCGATTGGTGACGTCTTCGTAGAACGAGCCTTCGTTGCGGAACGAGAAGAGAAACAGTTTGAGCGACTTGCTCTCCACGCAGAGTTTGTTGGGAATGTATTCGATCTTGATGGTGGCGAAGTCGGGCTGGCCGGTGATCGGACAGAGCGAGGTGAATTCGGAGGTTTCAAAGGTGATCCAGTAGTCGCGCTGCGGATTGGAGTTTTTGAAGGTTTCCAGAATCGAAGCATCCGGTTTCTTCGGATAGTTCTTTTCGCCCTTCTTCAGCAGTTTCAGTCCTTCGGTATTACTCATCGTGTGTCTCCTTTAAATTTTACCACCCGCTCGCCGTGCTCGCTGGAGAACACAGAGATTCAGAGAGTTATAAAACGATTCTCTTAATTCCATCCTTCAACACGGGAACATTGTAGTTGATCAACAGCCCGACACGGCAGCCTGTCAGCTTCAAATAAGTCATCAGTTGCGCTCTATGGATCGGAAGCAGTTCCTTCACATGCTTGTTTTCCACCACCACGGTTTTCTCAACACAGACATCCAAAGTCAGATTGTCACCGACCTTAGTTCCTTTATAGAGCAAAGGAAGCGTCCGCTGCCGTTCGAATGCCAGTCCGCGCATTTCAAGCTCGCGGCAAAGGCTCCTTTCATAAATCTCTTCGTAAAGTCCGGGGCCCCAGAATCTGTGAACCTCAATCGCGGAGCCGATGATCTGCTCAGTCAATTGTTCTTCCAATAAGTTCATCTTCTCCGAATCTCCGTGAACTCCGTGGTTAATTCATGAAGAAATCTACCAGTTCTCCAAATCCGTTCCAGACCTGATCGGGAGTAAATTCACCGGTATGACCGATGCCGTAGGTGACGAAGCCGCTTTTGACTCCGGCGTTATGCGCGACTTCGAGATCGGTATGGTGGTCGCCGAGCATCCAGACATTTTCCGGCGCGATTCCCGTCGCGCCGATCAACGCGAGAATCCCGTCCGGCGCGGGCTTCAGGTTCGGCAAATCGCCGCCGCCCAGAATCCAGGAAAACAGAGAGCCCGCGCCAAGGTGGTTCAGAATCGTCCGCGACGGGTCGCCCGGCTTGTTACTGAGTACCGCCAGCAGATGGCCTGCCGCCGCCAGTTTTTTCAGGCCGTCAGCGACGCCCGGATAAAGCACGGTTTCGTCGAGCATGTGTTCGGCGTAAAACTTTTTGTCGAGCGCCAGCGCCTCATCAACGTCCACCGCCGCGCCTTCCAGCGAGCGTTTGACCAGTACGCGGATTCCGTCGCCGACATAGCTTTCAATTTTTTCCATGCTGAGCAGCGGCAGTCCGTAATGTGCCCGCATCAGGTTGATGCCGGTCGCCAGATCGGCCCGCGTATCCGCCAGCGTTCCATCGAGATCAAAAATCAAAAGCTGTTGTTTCATAAGGCGGGCGATTTAAGCGCATCTGCGAACAGTTTTCATGGAAAAACACCGGAAATAAATTTGATGGCGGATTCTAGTACCAAAGTAGTACTATCAACTCATGCCAAGGAAAATCAGAGAGCTGATACGTGACCTGCAAAAAGCAGGATTTGAAGACCGCGGCGGCAAAGGCAGTCATAGAAACTTCAAGCATCCCTGCGGAAGCAAAATCACGATCAGCGGCAATCCGGGACATGACGCGAAAAAGTATCAGGAACGGGACATCGAACGGGCTCTGAAGGAGGCGGGGAAATGAAACCTAGCGATAAATATCTTAAAATCGTTGAATGGTCTGAAGAGGATCAGTGTTATGTGGGCACCTGTCCCGGCCTGATGACGGGCGGTATTCACGGCGACGATGAAGCCGCAGTCTACAAGGAACTCTGTCAGGCGGTTGATGAATGGATCAAAGTCTACCAGGAGGATGGAGAGCCTCTGCCCGCCGCGACGGCGGGCAGAAAATATTCAGGCAAATTCGTAGTCCGGGTCGGCGAGGAGCTTCACAAAGCACTGGCGATTGAGTCCCTTTGTCGCGGCGAAAGCCTCAACACGTACTGCCTCAACCTGATCCGCGAACAGCAGGTCGAATACAAAACCAGAAAAAAGTAAAACCCCGTGAACCTCAGTCGCGCGCGGTTCCTTTTTTGTAGAAAGGCAGTTCAACCACTTTGGCGGGGAAAAGTTTACCGCGGATTTCAACCTCGAGGACATTGCCGGGCGCTGCATGTTCCGCTTTGACAAAAGCCATCGCAACGGCTTTTCCAAGACTCGGAGAAACCGATCCGCTGGTGACCATGCCAATTTCCAATCCTTGGAAAACCACTTTGTCGTGGGAGCGGGCGGCGCGTTTGCTGTCGAATTCCAGCGCGACCAGAAATTCCGGCGGGTTCGCCAGATCGCGCTGAACGGCTTCTTCGCCGATGAATCCGCCCTCTTTGCGGATGAATCCGCCGCGGCTGGTGGCAACCGGCGTGCGGTCGAGCGAAAGTTCGTGACCGTAAAGCGAGTAGCCCATTTCGAGCCGGAGTGTGTCGCGGGCACCAAGGCCGATCGGTTTGATATTCGGATTAGCAAGCAGTGCGCGCCAGATGCGGACAGCTTCGGTCGCCGGGAAATAAAGTTCATAGCCCCAGTCGCCGGTATAACCGGTGCGGCTGACAAGCATCTCCGTTTCCAGACATTGGAAATTTTCCGCGCGGAAATATCCAAGCTCCGGAAGTTTTTTGCCGATGACCGCTTCAATTTCGGCGCGGGAAGTCGGTCCCTGTACGTCGAGCTTGGCGATGCCGTCGGAAAGGTCGGTGAAAACGGTTTGCGGCGAAAGGTGCTGGCGAATCCACGCCGAATCGCCTTCGAGTGTAGAAGCATTGACGACGAGCATATAGCGCTCCTCACCGAGCCGGTAACAGGTGAGATCGTCGATCACGCCGCCCTGCTCGTTGAGCATGAAGCCGTAGCGGCACTGGCCGATCGCCAGCGTAGAGACTTTCATCGTCAGCAACCGTTCGAGGTCGGCGACGGCGGTCGGGCCGGTCAGTTCAAATTCGCCCATGTGGCAGATATCGAACAGGCCGGTTTTGGTGCGGGTATGTTCGTGCTCGGCGAGAATGCCTTCGTATTGAATCGGCATATCCCAGCCGCCGAATTCGGCCATGCGGGCACCAAGGGCAACGTGTTCTCCGTGAAGCGGTGTCGTTTTCAAAATTGCTTAAGCTCCTTCCATGTATAGCGCGGTACGCCGTCAACAAAGCGTCCCGCGCCGTTATCAATCATCACTACCGGACAGCCGGCCGCCTGTGCGGCGGCCACGCCGGCCGGGCTGTCTTCAAATACCATAACGTCTTCCGGCTTCAGATTCAGGTTCTTCAGCGTTAATACGTACATTTCAGGATCGGGCTTGCGGTGCGCTACATCATCGGCGGTAACCACCGATTCGAACACATCAATCATCCGCGCATCGACGAGCGCCCGTTTCACAAAATGCCGAGGCGAGTTGCTGGCCAGCGCCATGCGCATGCCGCTTTTCCATTTTTCAACAAACACATCGGCGCCGGGTAAAATTTCCACTTCAAAATTCCGGTCAACATGCACCCGTTTGTGGGCCAGCACGGCCACCGGATCAAGCTCCAGTCCGTGCCGCGCCGCAAGAACCGGCGTAAATATATTCGTGTGCGCCTCGAAAAACTCGCGCCGTTCGGCAGGGGTCAGCCGGTAGCCGCTCAGCGTCTCGACGGCGTAAGCAAAGCCGTCGGCGTGATACTTCTCGGAGTTGATCAGTGTTCCGTCGAGATCAAAAATAAATGCTTTATATTCGTCCAAATAGGTTTTCATACAGCCGGTGAATTTCCCGTATAAAACTTCCGCTGGAAAGAAACTTTTGAGAGATTGTTTTGCCATGCTTAAAAAACCAGCCAACCAGAGCCTGTTTACCGCTCTTTTCGCCCTTCTGACCGTCGGCGGCATGGCTTTATTTTTCAACATCTACGAACCGTGGCAGCCGGTCGGCCCGGAACAGATTCCGGACGGCGGCTTCAGCGCGCCGGAGTCTGCCAATGTGTGGAGCGGCTGGAATCAGTGGACCCGGCTGGTTCCGGACGGCGGCTTCGGCGGCTCGCCGGGCGTGATTCTGACCACTTCATCGAATCAAAACGGCATTCTGCGCTTCACCATCTATGACCTGACCAACATGCCGGCCTTCCGTGTGTCACTGCGCGCAACGGCCCGGGGCGTCGTGCGGGGAAAAGAAGGCTATCATGTGCCGCGGGCTGTTTTTTTCTATCAGGATACCAAAGCCAAAAGCCTGTACGGCTTTCATCACGGCGTGATGGATATCCCGAAAGACACCGGCTGGCGGTCTTATAAGGATTTCTTTCCGGTTCCGGACGGCGCGGCCAACGCCCGGCTGCATATCCAGAATCTCGGCGTTGCCGGTGTCATGCAAATTGATGACGTCTCCGTGATTCCGGTCCGTGAACGCCCCTCCGCGCCGTGGTGGAAGCTCTTTTTCGGCACCTTATGGACAACCGCCTTCGGCCTCTGCCTGTTCGCCCTGCGGCCATGGACACGACGTCATGGAGCTCTGATTATGGTCACTTTGGCACTGATCATGACCGGCATTATCCTGCCTGGAAAATTCCTTGACGACTCGATTAAAAAATCAATCCATACCGCCAAAAGCCTGATTCCGAAGCCCGTTACGCCCGCAACCGTCCCGCAGATTGAAACAGTAAAAACAGCACCGGCGCAGCCGGCATTGTCCAGACCGCTCAAGCCGAAAGAAGAATTATTCATCACCCTGTCCGGCACCGGCATCGAACAGACGCACCTGATCGGTCATTTTACGCTCTTCAGTCTGCTGGCGTTTCTTTCGGCGCTGTCATGGATTTCAGCGACGCCAACCTTGAGACGCCTCGTCACCGTGGTGGCCGGGCTGTTTTTCTTCGCTGCCTCCACCGAAGTGCTGCAATTCATTCCCGCCGACCGGTCGGCCGGCCTGGGCGACCTGCGTGTTGACATTGCCGGCATGGCCGGAGCGGTGGTGCTTGTATTTGTTCTGCGGCGGTTTCAGCGCCTTATAAACCGTGATTAGCGTTGATCGAAGGCCTCCATCCATCTATCCTGTCCCGCTTTAAATATGAATAATTTTAAACTCATCCGGGAACAGTTTGTCAGGGAGTTCAACGGCACGGTCAAAGAGTACCGCCATGAACCGACCGGCGCGGAAATCATTTCCGTCGAGAACACCCACAACAACAAGGCCTTCGGCATCACCTTCCGCACACCGCCGTCCGACTCCACCGGTGTCGCGCATATTCTTGAACATACCGTTCTATGCGGCTCGCGCAAATACCCGCTGAAAGATCCCTTCGTCCAGCTGTTGAAAGGCTCGCTGCAAACCTTCCTCAACGCCATGACCTATCCGGACAAGACGGTTTACCCTGTCGCCAGCCAGAACGAGCAGGATTTTTACAACCTCGTGGACGTCTACCTCGACGCCGTTTTCTTCCCGCGCATTACACCGGCCTTTTTCCGGCAGGAGGGCTGGCACTACGAGCTGGAAAACATTGACGCCCCGCTCACCTGCAAGGGCGTCGTCTACAACGAAATGAAGGGCGCCTATTCCTCGCCCGACAACATCCTGACCGAGCGCTCCCAGCAGGCACTGTTTCCCGACACCACCTACGGCCTCGACTCCGGCGGCAATCCGGCAAAAATCCCGGCGCTCTCCTATCAGGAATTCCGCAAATTCCACGAAACCCACTACCACCCTTCCAACGCCCGCATCTTCTTTTACGGCAACGATAATCCCGAACGACGGCTGAAAATCCTCAGCGAATATCTCGATGGGTTTAAAAATCTGGAAACTCCGCCGGACTCTTCGATTCCGTTGCAGAAACCGTTCGATAAACCCGTCAGCATCGAAGAAACCTACGCCGTCGGCGAAGAGGCCGGCAAAGCCTTCATCACGGTCAACTGGGCAATACCGGACGGCATTCTTCATTTCGCGCTGATCATCCTCGACCAGATTCTCACCGGAACCTCCGGCGCGCCGCTGCGCAAAGCGCTGATCGAATCGGATCTGGGCGAAGATCTGGCTGGCTTCGGACTCGAAACCAATCTGCGCCAGCCCGCCTGGTCGATCGGCATGAAAGGTGTTGAAGTTCCGAACCTTGAAAAAGTCGAAGCGCTGATTTTCCAAACATTGGAAAAACTGGCCAAAACCGGCATTGCCCGCGGCGATATTGAAGCCGCCATGAACTCCTTCGAATTCGAGCTGCGCGAAAACAATCAGGGCAGCTTCCCGCAAGGCCTTTCCGTCATGCTCAACATGATGGAAACCTGGCTCTACGGCTGGGATCCGCTCGGCCTCGCCGCTTACGAATATCCGCTCGCCGAACTCAAAGAAAAACTCGCCGCCAACCCGCGTTACTTCGAAGAACTCATTGAAAATATCCTGCTTAAAAATCCCCACCGCGCCACCGTGCGGCTGATTCCTGACGCCGGAAAAGCCGCCCGCGACGAGGCCGATGAAAAAGCCCGCCTGCAGGCCGTCCGCGACACCATGCACCCCGACGAACTGGCCCGTACCGTTGACGCCGCCGCCCGTCTGCTTGAAATGCAGAAAACACACGACACACCGGAAGCCGTCAAATCTCTGCCGCTGCTGAAGCGCGATGATCTGGATAAAAAAATCCGCACGATTCCGCGCGCCGTCGAAAAACGCGACAACGCCACCGTCCTTTTCCACGAAATTTTCACCGGCGGTATCATCTACGTGGACATCGGTTTCGATCTCCACGCCATCGCCGCCGAAGACCTTCCCTGGGTTTCGCTCCTCGGAAGCATGCTGCTCGAAATGGGTACGCAGAAAGAGGATTTTGCCTCACTTGCGCAGCGCATTGCGCAGAAAACCGGAGGCATCCACGCCTGCCCGTTCCTCGCTGCGCTGGAAAACTCTCCCGGCAGCGCCGCGAACCTTTTCCTGCGCGGAAAATGCATGAGCGGACAGACAGAAGCCCTTTTCGATATCCTGCACGACATTCTCTTCGCCCCCGCCTTCAACAACCGCAAGCGCTTCAAGGAAGTCCTGCTGGAGCAAAAAGCGGAGATGGAAGGTTCGCTGGTTCCCAGCGGACACTCCGCTGTTATGTCGCGTCTCAAAGCGCACTACCACGAAGCCCACCGCGCCGCCGAAGCCCTGAGCGGAATTGACGCCCTTTTCTTCCATCGCGACATGCAGAAAAAAATCAAAGAAGACTGGCCCGGCACCGTCGCACGGCTCGAAGGTATTCTGCAGAAACTCATCGCGGGCGGACTGATCGTCAACATCACGGCTGACGGCAAAGATCGAGTAGCGGTTTCCCAATCGCTGGAAAAATTTCTCGCCGATTTTCCGAAGACCGGAACCTCGTCTTCCAATGTCTGGAGCTTCCCGGAAAATCAACCGGTGTCTGAAGCGCTGCTGATTCCGTCGCGCGTCAACTATGTCGGACGCGCCATCAACCTGTTCGACAACGGTTACAAAATGGACGGCTCGGCGCTGGTCATCACCAAATACCTGCGCACGGCGTGGCTCTGGGAAAAAATCCGCGTGCAGGGCGGCGCTTACGGCGCGATGTGCGGCTTTGACCCGAACTGCGGGGTGCTTGCTTTTGCCTCCTACCGCGACCCGAATCTTGCCGATACGCTCGAAGCGTACGGACAGACCGCCGGCTTCCTGAAAAATCTCCGGCTCGACGAAGACGAACTGACCCGCGCGCTCATCGGCGCCATCGGCGGCATCGACATCTATCTGCTGCCCGACGCCAAAGGCTATACCGACATGATTCGGTACCTGACCGGCAACACCGACGAAAAGCGCCAGATTCTGCGGGACGAACTGCTTTCAACAACCGCCGATGACTTCAAGGATTTCGCCGGGTTCCTAAGCATGGAAAAGGCCGTCACCTCGGTACTCAGTTCGCCCGCCGGTATCAAAGGAAGCGGCATCGCTTTTCAAAGCACACTCAAGGTGCTTTAAAGACCAACGGCCTTTTTCAACTTATCGACTTCCCACGGCTCCAGATTCCGGTGTTCGCCGGTGCGGAGTTTTTCGAGACGGAGCGGGCCGACAGAAACGCGCACGAGGCGGACGACTTTGCAGTTGAGTACTTCCATCATGCGACGGATGTGGCGGTTGCGACCTTCTCCTAGAGTAAGCGTATAGCCGGGCTGATCGGCCATCATGCGACGGAGCGGCTCAACTCTGAGCGCACGTAAACTCTCGCCGCGGCAGTTGAGCCCTTTAAGCATCCGGTTGATTTCGTCCGGAGTCAGTTCGCGGTCGAGCCAGACCTGATATTTTTTTTCAATGTGGTGGCGCGGATGCATTAAACGGTGCGCCAAATCGCCGTCGTTGGTGATAAGCAGCAAACCTTCGCTCATGACATCAAGACGGCCGACCGTGTAAACGCGGCCCGGCAAATCAGAAAACATATCAATCACCCGCTCGCGCCCTTCCGGGTCATCGGAGGTGCAGATAACACCGACCGGCTTATTGAGCATGATCCAGACCTTTTGATCCAGCTGAACCGGCTTGCCGTTGCAGGTGACTTTTTGGACGGACGGATCGACCTTGGTGCCGAGTTCCGTGACGATCACGCCGTCAATGGCAACCAGCCCGTCGGTGATAAACTTTTCGCAGGCGCGGCGGCTCGCCACCCCGCACTCCGCCAGAAATTTCTGCAATCTGATCATAATCCGCTTTTCATAAAAAAAGCCCCGGCAATACCGGGGCCATCCGAAATAAAAACAGCAGACTTATTCTGCCGGTTTGGTCTTCACCAGACCGAAACCGCGGTCACCGTCTTTCCAGCGGCCTTCTGCTTTGAGCAGATCTACGCGCTCAAAACGCTTGAGAACATTGCGGCGAATCTGGATTTTCGCGGCGTTTTTCAAACTGGAATGCATTGTCATGGGTCTTCTCCTAAAAAATACTTTCTAAACAGGCGGCACAGGATACCGTTTTTAGATTGGTTGTCAAACGTCCAAACCGCCTAATTCTGTTCATAAATTCCTCCGGCCTAAAGTCTCAGGTCTAAAGCCTTTCGTCCTCACTGCTCCAACCGGACATCAAGTTTATAATAACCGCAAGGAACCGTGGTTGAGTTGGTAAAACTACCTTGTGTCCACGGGATATTGCTTTCCAGACATTGGAACCCGGTCAGCAGATTGGTCGCCCAGTAAACGCTGTAGACCCGTCCGGAAACGGCATCCCAGCCGATCACGTTCCGGGCTTGTTCTGCAATGCGGAAACAAGACGCCCTGTTGGTCGGATCGGTTCCGGCAATGTATTCCTGCCAGGCTTGCAGACCATCACGGTCAACGTCCCTGACGGTGTCATTGACATTGGTAAGGCTGTATTGATCCATCCACCACTTCGGCACGCCGTTTTCGGTCATCCAAACAACATCCAGATAATTAAAATTCGCCACGCCGCCACCGGTTGATGTGACATCCATCACCAACTTGATTTTGTGAGCGCCGGCAGCAAGTTGAATATCGCTGGAAACATTTGTCCATGTTTGCCAACCGCCGGTGTTTGGCACGGCGACCGCACCTGTCACATTCTGACCATCTACTTCTATATGGAATTTCCCGCCCGTACCGGAACATGCAATTCGCGTTTCTATACGGTAATCTGCGGTCACACTCGCATTGACACTGTAAAGCAGCCATTCTCCGGCAATAACATAACCAAGGTTGTATCCGCCTTCAGAGCAGGTTTCGACATCCACATCATCGTTCCGGTATTTGCCGCCTGAATTTCCGGCCGTAGTATCTGAATAGGCTGCGCCCGCTCCGCCATTATCATAATCTTCCGCCTCTATTTTCCCCGGAATGAGCGCGGCGAAGTCTGCGGTGACATAAATGTTTGAGGTTGGCATAGTCACGGTGGCAGTTGCCGACGTGACGCTTGCCACATACTGTGTTGCTCCTGCCCATCGGTCAAAAATCTTCCCGCCAGGTGCATCACCGGCCGTAATGGTCACTTGCTGTCCGTTCGTGTACGACCCGCCGCCGAGTCCGTTGCTGACGGTCAGGCTGTATTGGTTCGGCGCGAAAATTGCCTGGATTATTCTGGGGCTGTTCATAACGACCGTGATCTTATTGCCGGCTGCGGTGCAACCGTTGGTATCCCCCGACCAGATCAGGAAATGCCAATAATTGGAAGGTGTTGCCGTGACCTGAAGATTTGTTCCGGCGGCAAGCCAGCAGTCATTTGTACTCAGACCGCCGTTACTTCCCGTCACAACATCCAGCCAGAAGTTGGTGCGCCACTGCCAGATGACTGTCGAGTCACTCGTGATCGTGAACGGCCCGGCGCTCGTTGTTATACCAATGGCCGGCACATTTCCTGTCCCGACCCACCCGCGACAGACAAACTGTGTTGTGCCAACGTTCACCGGTGAGTTTGTCAACCCGGCCGTCACTGAAGTTCCGCTGTCGAAAATATTGGCTCCTGCCGGAGGATTACCTCCGCCATAGGGCGTTACTACGGCCAGACTGTACTGCCTGATAAAATTGGCCGTTATCTGCCGAGGCGTGTCCATCACCACCGAAATCTGATTGCTGCTGACACTGCAACCATTGGTCTGCCCCGTCCATCCGGCGAAACGGTTACTGACCGAAGGCGTTGCCGTGATGACAATATTACTTCCGGTACGGCACCATTGATCCGCTTGATTCACCGTTCCGTTTCCATTCGTCACCGTATCGAGCCAGTAATTGGTTGCCCACTGCCACGCAATCGAAGAATTATTCGTCAGCGTGAACGGGCCGGTATTCGTTCCGGAGCCGCTCGCCGATATGCTTCCCGCACCTGTCCAGCCGGTGCATACATACTGCGTTGTACCATTCACGACCGGCGAATTGGTGAGCGCAGCAACGACTGAATCGCCCCAGTTGTACCGGTTCGTGCCAACAGCAGGATTTGCTTTACCGTATGGCGTCGTCACAATCAATGTCTGCGGCGGCGGCGGCAATACACACGGACCATAGCCGTACAGGTTGTCTTCGCCGGCGGATCCTAAGTCAACGCCATGATTCCGGATATACGTTTTCAGTTGGGTATTGGTGTACGTTGGAAAGGCCGACTTCACCAACGCGGCCAGGCCCGCAATATGCGGAGCAGATGCCGACGTTCCAAAGAAGCCTGCGGGGCCGAAAGCGGCCGTGCTTACACCGTCAGGCCCGCAAATGTCCGGCTTTATGACCGCCGGATTGCCCGTGTATGCACCATTATTCGGTCCAAGTGACGAAAAGTATTCCAGCGGTCCGCTTGCATAATTGGTGCAATCAATCGCCCCGACCGCAAAGCTTGCTGCGGCATCAGCCGGGCAGGTAATACTGCCGGCAGCGGGTGTCGTAGAGTTTCCGTAACTGTAAAAATAAGGTTCAAATGGATAAGTTCTTAGAATGAATGTTGGCGAACTGCTTGCCGAATATTTGTAAATAAAAAGGCCATAGTCATCGGCCAAGGTTCCGGACGCGGTTATTGTATAAGAAATACCTTCGAAGGGAGGTTGCGTCCCGTTCTGGGTGTCCTCACTCGACGCAAGCGTTATCCAGTCACTCCCATTCCAATAGCGCAGAATTAAATCAAAATCCTGATCCGTCGTCGGCCATTTATTCCACGTGAGAGCCGCCATTATTTCAGTGCCTGCCGGAATGGGGTCATAGCCGCCCCACAAAGGGACGTAGGAAAAGTCACTGGCCCAATCAAGATAATTATTGGCGTTGTCATCCCGCCACGTAATCATCGCATGGTTACGTTTCTCATTGCCGGCCGCATTGACCCATAAAATACCGTTCGCGCTGGCATCATTAACAATGGTAACCGGATGCGGCACAAACGAACTGTTTGCCACGCCGTCATAAAAGTTGATGCCGTCATAGCCGCCGGAGTAACTGATGATCTTTATGCCCTGTGCTTTGCAGTAATTTTTTGCGGCTTCATCGTCGCTGCTGTCCAGTGCCTTAAGAAGGTACAGCTGGCAGCCCGGTGCCATATCATAAATAATCTCAGCGCACGCACAGCCATGGCCGTCCGACCCGGATGTCATCCCGGTTCCTGAAAAATCCACCTCGGTCGCCGATGCCGGGATTTCGTCTTGAGCTTTCAGCTCAGCCAGTCCTGCAAAGTTGCCGTCAATAACGGCAACTTTAACCCCCTGCCCAAGGTAGCCGGCTGTATGCCACGACTCAACTGACGCCGCGCCATGCCCCTCGGATATGACTGTATTATCCGACTTTTTTTCGACCGGAGTCCGGACAAAGGAGACCCCCGGTATATTCGAGGCGATATCATCCAGAGCCGTAATCGGAACAGCCGCCTTCACATGTGTTTCACCGATACGGATAATTGTCCCGTTTTTTGCAGCAATCAACGCCGCAACATTTGCCGGATCAGCCGTCCCGTCGCATTGCACAATAACAACGACATTCTCACCCATCATCCGCGCCCCTGAATCGCTCAAAGCGGCCATGGAACGTTGCACACCTTTGGCAGCAGCCTGATCCATCGCATCAATCAACCGCGACTCAAGCCGCTGAACCAGCTTGGGATGCTTTACTTCCCGATCCTTTTTCGTCTGCATAGACGCTGCCAGACGGGAATCAGCCTGCACACCGGCGCGTTCTCTGATCGCATCATTTTTGTACATACGCTGCTGTTTTTTCTGAATCTCAGCCGTGCCGCCTTTATTTGCAGCCATCAGAAGCAAAAGCGTCATCAAAATTATTTTTTTCATATTACTTCATCACCAGCAAGGTCGTCCTTGATAATCAACCCGGCAGCCAATGCTATCAACTGACGGAAAAAATTTGTTGCAGGAAATTACGCAGTTTAAAAGGCTCTGCCAAGAAAACAAACGCTACGCATAAAGCATATCGGACTATTTTTTACGGCGGAGCTGCCGTCCGGCATACAGCACTTTCCCTGTTTGGGCTGGCTTCGGGGGTTCAGTGGACGCTTTCAGCTCATATAGCTGGTCGCGGAGCAGCGCGGCGCGCTCGAATTCCAGTTTTTCAGAAGCTTCGATCATCTCCTGTTCAATCTCACGGATCGTCTGGTTGATGTCATAGGTTTCGCCGGTTTCGCGCACGATACTTTCTTCCAGTTCCTCCGCATCCTTTTTGAGGTGGCCGAGGCTTTCCTGAATTTCTTTCTGAATCGATTGCGGCGTGATGCCGTGCTTCGTGTTATAGGCAACCTGTTTCTTCCGGCGGCGGTCGGTAATGTCGATCATCCGGCGCATCGAGCCGGTAATGTTGTCAGCGTACATGATCACCTTGCCGTCCGTATGGCGGGCGGCGCGGCCCGCCGTCTGGATCAGCGCCGTTTCCGAACGCAGGAATCCTTCCTTATCGGCGTCCAGAATCGCCACCAGTGAAACTTCCGGCAGATCGAGTCCTTCGCGGAGGAGGTTGATGCCGATCAGGCAGTCAAACTCCGCCTTGCGCAATCCGCGCAGAATTTCGACGCGCTCAATGGCATCGACTTCGGAATGCAGATACTCGACGCGCAGTCCGACTTTCTTCAGGTAATCAGTTAAATCCTCGGAGGTGCGCTTGGTCAGCGTCGTCACCAGCGTCCGCTCGCCGCGCTCGGCGCGCGAACGGATTTCTTCCATCACATCATCGATCTGTCCTTTGAGCGGACGTACCTCGACCGGCGGATCGATAATGCCGGTCGGGCGGATCACCTGTTCGACCGTCCTGCCGCTATGCTCCAGCTCAAACGGCCCCGGCGTGGCGGAAGCGAAAAGCATCGGGCCGGTGATATTGAGAAACTCGTTGAATTCCAGCGGACGGTTGTCGAGCGCCGACGGCAGGCGGAAGCCGTGCTCGACCAGCGTCGTTTTACGGGCGCGGTCGCCGTTAAACATGCCGCGAATCTGCGGCAGCGTGACGTGCGACTCGTCGATGACCGTCAGAAAATTTTTCGGGAAATAGTCGATTAAACAGGCGGGCCGGTCGCCCGCCGCGCGGCCCGCGAGGTGGCGGGAATAGTTTTCGATGCCGCCGCAGTAGCCGATCTCCTTGAACATTTCGATATCGTACATCGTCCGCATCCGGATGCGCTGCGCCTCAATCAGTTTGCCGTTGTCTTCAAACCACTTCACCCGCTCTTCGAGCTCGGCCCTGATCCGCGCCAGTGCCGGTTCGAGTTTTTCCGCCGCCATCACGAAATGCTTGGCGGGAGAAATGGTGATTCGTTCGAGTTCTTCCTCTACGGCGGCGGTCAGCGGATCGATCCGGCGGATGCTTTCGATTTCATTCCCGAAAAAAGCGACGCGGATACCGTGCTGCGCGTAGGACGGGAAAATATCTACCGTGTCGCCGCGCACACGGAACGTGCCGGGCAGCTGTTCATAGTCATTGCGCTCGTACTGAATCGCCACCAGCTTTTTGAGCACCTCGTCGCGGCCGCCCGCCGTCGCCGAAAGGCTATGGCGTGGCAAGCAGGCATCACCAATGTGCAGCGAGAGCACCATGTCGCGGTAATCCTCCGGCGAGCCGAGGCCGTAAATGCAGGAAACCGAAGCAACAATGATGACATCTTCGCGGTTGAGCAGACTGTCGGTTGCCGCCAGCCGCAGCCGTTCGATCTCTTTGTTGATTGAGGCGTCTTTTTCGATGAACGTGTCGGTCTGCGGCAGATAAGCCTCGGGCTGGTAGTAGTCGTAATAGCTGATGAAAAATTCGACGGCGTTGTGCGGAAAAAAACTTTTCAGCTCGGCGTAGAGCTGCGCCGCCAGCGTTTTGTTATGCGAGATCACCAGCGCGGGCTTTCCTTGCCGCGCAATGACATTGGCAACAGTGAAGGTTTTACCGGAGCCGGTTACCCCTTCCAGACATTGGAACCGCTTACCGGACTCCAGTCCGCGGCACAGCGACTCAATCGCTTCCGGCTGGTCGCCGGTCGGCGAATAGTTGGAAACAAGCTGGAAGGAAGCGCTCATACGGTTACATCGCCGGCCCACACCGAACTGATGACACCGGTTTCGTCACGCAGCAGCAGTTCACCGTCGCTGCCAAATCCGGCAAGGATGCCGGTGCGAACCGCGGTGCCGTCACGCACGGTGACCGGTTTTCCGATGTTTGGAATTTTGGACTCCCAGTTTTTCCTGACTTTGGAAAAGCCGCCCTGCGCCCATTCGTCGAGCCGGACGGAAAGATGCTTGAACAGTTTTCCGAGCAGCTCATCGACATCGCGGCGTTTGCCGGTCTCAATCAGAACCGATGTGGCCGGCTGATCAATGTGATCTGCATCCTGCATATTGACGTTCAGTCCGATGCCGATGATAACACCGCCCGGAATCCCTTCGGAAAGAATGCCGCAGATTTTTTTCCCGTTCACCAGCACGTCGTTCGGCCATTTCAGCGAAGGTTTCAGCCCTTCCGCTTCGAGCAGTTCGGCGATGGCAACCGCCGCGGCCATGGAAGCCGAAGGCAGCTGCCGGGGTTTGCAGCTGCCGCGCAGAAGAACTGAAAAGGTGAGGTTTGCGCCGACCGAAGAGACCCATTCGCGTTCGCGGCGGCCGCGGCCCTGCGTCTGTTCGCGCGCCGCGACCACCGTGCCGGACGGAAGTTGGCTCTCCACCGCCAGCCGTTCCTTGAGAAAGGTGTTGGTTGACGGGAGCCGTGCGTACCACTGGAGATAAAATTTCATACAATAAATTGGTGCCGGTTTTTCTGGCTTTGGAACCTCTGTTTCCGTACAAAGCAGGCTAATTTTTTCAAAACTGAAAGACAAAGGAAAATTCCAAACTGAACAGTTTAATTAACGGAGACCTTTTTAAATGAAAAAAATCGAAACCATGATCACCGCGTTCCGCGACGGCTTCCAGTCCGTTTACGGCGCACGCGTCTTCACCAAGGATTTTCTGCCGGCCGTCGAAGCAACCAAAGCAGCAGGCATTACCCACTTTGAAGCCGGCGGCGGCGCGCGTTTCCAGGCTCCGTTCTTCTACTGCAATGAAAATGCTTTTGACTCCATGGATGCGTTCCGCAAGGCAGCCGGTCCGGACGCCAACCTCCAGACGCTGGCACGCGGTGTCAACGTGGTCGCGCTGGACTCCCAGTCGAGCGACATCATCAAACTGCATGCGCAGCTCTTCAAAAAGCACGGCATGACCACCATCCGCAACTTTGACGCACTGAATGACGTCAACAATCTGATTTACTCCGGACAGTGCATCCACGATGCCGGACTGAAACATGAAGTCGTCGTTTCCATGATGGCGCTGCCGCCCGGCTGTGAAGGTGCGCACGACGCCAATTTCTATGAAAAAACGCTGCGCCAAATTCTCGACGCAGGCATTCCGTATGACAGCGTCTGCTTCAAGGACGCCTCCGGCACCGCGACTCCGGCCACCATTTACGAAACCATCAAACGTGCCCGCAAAATGCTTCCGTCCGGAACAAAGATTGCGTTCCACTCGCACGACACCGCCGGAACCTGTGTTGCCGGCTACATAGCCGCTATCAACGCCGGGGCCGATCAGGTTGACTGCTCCATGGCTCCGGCCTCCGGCGGAACCTGCCAGCCCGACGTCATCAGCATGTGGCACGCTTTGCGCGGATCGGAATTCTCGCTGAATGTCGACATCGACAAAATGCGCGAGGCCGAAGAAGTGTTCAAGGATTGCATGAAGGACTACTTCCTGCCGCCGGAAGCCAAAGAAGTCGAACCGCTCATCCCCTTCTCGCCGATGCCCGGCGGCGCGCTGACCGCCAACACCCAGATGATGCGCGACAACGGCATCATGAACCGCTATCCCGAAGTGATCAAAGCCATGGGCGAAGTGGTTCGCCTCGGCGGTTTCGGCACCTCGGTCACGCCGGTTTCGCAGTTCTACTTCCAGCAGGCGTTCAACAATGTCATGTTCGGCCCGTGGCAGAAAATTGCCGAAGGCTACGGCAAAATGGTGCTCGGCTACTTCGGCAAAACACCGGTCGCGCCCGATGCCAATATCGTCAAGATTGCCGCCGAACAGCTCAAGCTGGACCCGACCACCAGGAAGGTGCTCGAAATCAACGATGCCAATCCGAAGAAAGGTATCGCGGCCTGCAAGAAACAGCTGACCGAGGCCGGTATCACCGATCTGTCGGACGAGAATATTTTCATCGCCGCTTCCTGCGGACAGAAAGGGATCGACTTCCTGCTCGGCAAAGCCGCCGTCAACGGTGTGCGCAAAAACGAGCCGAAGAAGGCTGGCGGCGCTGCCAAGGCTTCAACCGGCACTTATACGGTTTCCGTCAACGGCAAAACCTTCGGCGTGAAAATGGGTACTGACGGCACAGCAGAAGTCAACGGGGTCTCCTACAGTTACGACGTCAAACCGGGTACACCGAAAGAAACGACGCCGATGCCCGCTACCTGCCCCGAAACACTGCACGAAATGGTCTCCCCGCTGCCTGGACTGGTACTGCGCGTCCTGCTCAAGCCCGGAACCATGATCGCCGCCGGAGAAACCGTGCTGGTAATGGAATCCATGAAAATGGAAACCCCGATCAACGCGCCGGTTTCCGGCGTTCTGGCTGCCGTTCCCGTCGTGCAGGGCGAACAGGTTCAGGCCGGTCACGTTCTGGCCGTAATCAGAAAGTAACAGACACCGGAACTGCCAGAGGGACAGATTTATGGATATCAATTTTCTAAACATCTTTCAGGGCGTCGATGTGATGCTCCATTCCGAGCCGAAACTGGCCATCGCCCGGTTCTGTCTGGTACTGGTCGGGCTGCTGCTGGTCTATCTCGGAAAGAAAGGCGTACTCGAACCGCTGCTGATGATCCCGATGGGGCTCGGCATGGCCACCATCAACGCCTCGGTCATGTTTTTCGACCCGATCAATATGGTGGCTCAGACAACGGTCGACCCAACCGTGGTCGGCACCCTGTTTCTTGATCCTGCGGTCACGCAAACTGATCAACTGATGACGCTGATGCAGATCGACTGGCTCCAGCCGATCTACACACTCATGTTCAGTAACGGTCTGGTCGCCTGTCTGGTGTTTCTGGGCATCGGTTCACTGCTCGACGTCGGCTTCGTCATGGCCCGCCCGTATACCAGTATGTTTCTGGCGCTGTGCGCCGAACTCGGCACTTTCGTCACGCTGCCGATCGCTCATGCGCTCGGCCTGTCGCTGAAAGACTCGGCCTCTATCGCCATGGTCGGCGGCGCCGACGGACCGATGGTGCTCTTCACCTCGCTCAAACTCTCGCCGGAACTGTTCGTCCCGATCACCGTGGTCGCCTATCTTTACCTCGGACTGGCCTACGGCGGATTCCCCTACCTCATCAAACTCATGGTTCCGAAACACATCCGCGGCATCCAGATGACGCCGGGCAAAAACGATAAAGTGATCACCTCCGGCCAGAAGATGGTCTTCGCGGTGGTCTGCTGTACCGTCCTCTGCTTCCTGTTCCCGGTTGCCGCGCCGCTGTTCTTTTCGCTCTTCCTCGGCGTGGCCATCCGCGAATCCGGTTTGAAACAGTTCCAGACGCTGGTTTCCGAAAGTGTGCTTTACGGTGCCACGCTTTCCCTCGGACTGCTGCTCGGCGTACTTTGCGAAGCGGGTACCATCCTCTCGCCCAAAGTACTCCCGCTGCTTCTGCTGGGAATTCTCTCCCTGCTGCTCTCCGGTATCGGCGGACTGCTCGGCGGCTACGTCCTCTACTTCCTCTCCGGTAAAAAATACAACCCGGTCATCGGCATCGCCGGCGTCAGCTGCGTACCCAGCACCGCGAAAGTGGCGCAGAAATGCGTTTCAGCCGCCAATCCGAACTCCATTGTCATGCAGTATGCCCTCGGCGCAAACATCAGCGGCGTCATCACCACCGCCATCATCGCCGCCATCTACATCGGCCTGCTCTCCAAATAAAGGAAACAACCTTATGAATCCATGGAAAGTCATCCTGATCACCGCGATCCTCGCGACGCTCGTCTCCTTCTTTGTCTCCGGCATCATCCACGTGCTCTGCCTGCTGATCCAGCGCTTCTCGAAAACGGCACCCGCACCGGCGGCGGAAGCCGCTGTGCCGCCCAGCGCTTCGCAGCATGACGCGGAAATCGCCGTCGCCATCGCCTCCGTAAAGGCTTATCTCGCCAGCCGCGGCTGATCGAGCCGCACGCTGTTCCCGGAAAGAGCGCCGCACCCCGGCGCTCTTTTTTGTGCCTTCAATATTGTAGCCGCGATCCGTGATCGCGGAAGACATCGCATTTTCTGCGCAACCGCGATCACGGATCGCGGCTACAGGTGGAACGCAAACGCCTGCCCTGAGTTTGTATCGAAGGGGCCGGGAGCGTTTCTTCCTGCGACGAACAAGCAAGCGTGCGCGGCTGTGTCTCGCCAGAGCCTTGGCGAAGGCGGAAGAGCCCGCTCCACCTTTTCTTTTCTGCCCGTCATAACTTCTTACTTTGACACCCGCTTTATCCGCCGTTACCTTCACTCTGAATAAAAACCCACCCGGAAAACTTCCGAAGTAAGGCTAGAAACACTAAGAGACTATGAGCAAGGCAATATACCTCGCCGATGAATTTAGGCCAAGGGCGACCATCCGTGGCGGAATCGCCATGTTTACAGCAGACGATGCCATTACCCTGATTCAAGAAGCGCACAAGCGACAGATTATCATCCTCGGGATTGACACATTTCGACTCACCGAAAAGACAATTGAGCCAATGACGGATCACATGCTCGATCTCAGTACGCGGGGCTTCTTCGCTGATGACGATTGGAACAAGAGCATTCAATTCATTCAGGAAAGGGCAAGTCACGGATTCAACTTTGAAATTGTCCTGGGTGATGTGATTGAAAGCTGAGGAAGGCCGAACCTAGCCTAGGAGGTTCGGCAAACCTGAATGCTGACGTTAATCTTGTAAAAACTCTCTATCTCCTGCCTCTGATTTTTCGTGTCTTTCGCGTGGCTCACGAGTAACAATCTCCCCCTCATGAATAGCAAAAAAATCCATATCATCGGCATCGGCGGAACGGGGATGAACGGCGTCGCCCAGCTCGCGGCGCACGCCGGATATCAGGTTTCCGGCTCCGACCGCGCATGCAGTCAACCGAACTGTATTGTAGGACAGGCTTCTCTGTATCCAGAGAGCCTGTGCTCTTCGAACGACCAGAACAACACACGCTCCCGAATACGGGAAGCGCGTCCTACAACGCCTGTCGCCGATATATTCCAAACCTTGCAAAATATGGGGATCACCCTTTTCCCGCAGGACGGCTCCGGCATCACCGCCGACACCGCCGCCGTGGTCTACAGCACCGCCATCGAATCCGACAATCCAGACATCCAGAAAGCCAAGTCGCTTGATATTCCCCTGCTTCACCGCGCCGACATGCTGGCGAAACTCTGCGAAGGTAAAGAGGTCATCGCCGTCGCCGGAACCGCCGGCAAATCAACCGTCACCGGACTGCTCGGCTGGATTTTCCAATGTCTGGACAAAGACCCGACGGTTTATTGCGGCGCACCGGTTTTGAATTGGAAAGGTGGAACGCGCCGTCCCGGCGCGTTTAAAGCGTGCCCGGAGGGCCCGCTCCACCTGGGGAACGTTCGTTACGGCACCGGCCCGTGGATCATCGAGGCCGACGAAAGCGACCGCTCGTTCCTGAAGTTTCATCCGCATCACGCCATTATCACCAATATCGCCGAAGATCATTTCTCGCTCGCCGAACTTCACCGGCTCTTCGCACAGTTCGAGTCTCAGGTTTCCGGCACCGTCATCAAAAGAGCTGATCAGTTCGACGTGAAGCTTTCCATCCTCGGAAAGCACAATGCTGAAAACGTCAACAACGCGCTGACACTCTGCCAAGAGCTCGGCCTCGACATGCAGAAATGCGTCGCCGCCGTAGCGACCTTTAAAGGCATCGAGCGGCGGCTGGAACGTCACGGCCCGAAAGTCATCGACGACTTTGCGCACAGCCCGGTAAAAATCGCCGCCGCGCTGGAAGCCGTTTCCGACGAGTTCCCGGCATTTTGCGCCTACTGGCGTCCGCACGGCTACACCCCACTTTTCCAGCTGGCCGACGGCCTGATCGAAGTTTTTTCCAACCATTGGAAAGGTAGGGACGGATCGCCGAGCCGTCCGAAAGATAAACTCTTCATTCTGCCGGTCTATTTTGCGGGCGGAACGGTGAATATCAAAGTCACCTCGGAACAGTTTGTCGAACGGCTTCAAGCCGCCGGTGTTCCGGCAGAGTTTGTTGAAAATTATTCTGAACTGGAAAAAAAAATAATAGAGGCTGGCCTTCCGGTGCTTGGTATGGGTGCCCGCGATCCCGAACTGCCTCTTTTCGCCCGCAGACTTGCCACCAAAATGAAATAAAGTAACATGCGACCCAACGTAGGACAGGCATCTTGCCTGTTCAGACAGGCTGGAAGCCTGTCCTACATTTTTCAGGAACAACATGAGTTTTAAAATTTACAACACGATGTCGCGCTCGCAGGAAGAGCTGGTTCCTCTGAAAGACAACCACGTCCGCATGTACACCTGCGGCCCGACGGTTTACAACTACGCCCACATCGGCAACTACCGCGCTTACATGTTCGAAGACCTGCTGCGCCGCTGGCTGAAGTACAAAGGTTTTGCGGTGACGCAGGTGCAGAACCTGACCGACGTGGACGACAAGACCATCCGCGGATCGCGCGAAACCGGTCTGCCGCTGCGCGACTACACGCAGAAATACAAAGACGCCTTTTTTGCCGACCTCAAATCGCTCAATATTGAGCCCGCCGAATTCTATCCCGCCGCGACCGACTGCATTCCCGAAATGATCGCCATCATCGAGAAGCTCTTCGCCAAAGGACTGGCCTACAAATCCGACGACGGCTCGGTCTATTTCCCGATCGATAAGTTTCCGGAGTACGGGAAGCTGGCCCACCTCGACCGTGACGGCATGCGTTCCGGCGCACGCGTCGCGCAGGACGAATACGACAAGGAAAACGCCGCCGACTTCGCCCTTTGGAAAGGCTACGACGAAGCCGACGGCGATGTCGTCTGGGATTCGCCGTGGGGCAAGGGCCGTCCCGGCTGGCATATCGAATGTTCCGCCATGAGCATGAAATATCTCGGCGAAACCTTCGACCTGCACACCGGCGGCGTGGACAACATTTTCCCGCACCACGAAGACGAAATCGCCCAGAGCGAAGGCGCCAACGGCTGCATGTATTCCAAATACTGGATGCACTGCGCGCACCTTCAGGTGGACGGCAAAAAAATGTCCAAGTCGCTCGGCAACTTCTACACGCTGCGCGAGATTCTGGAAAAAGGGTTCACCGGACGTGAAATCCGCTACGAACTGATCGGCACGCACTACCGCCAGTCGCTCAACTTCACCTTCGCCTCGCTCAACGCCAACCGCGCCGCCCTAGCCCGCCTCGACGAATTCTACGCCAAGGTCAAAGAAGCGGCTAAAGCGGCTCGTTCGGAGAACTCGCCCTACCCGAACAGCTCGGAAGAAAAAGGTGGGGCGACGCCTCCGGCGGAGCCGTCCCTTCCGGACTGGGCCGTTGAACTCGAAAAACGATTTGCCGAAGCGCTTGATGATGACCTCAATATCGCCGGTGGACTCGGCGCGCTTTTCGACGGCGTCCACGAAGGCAACAAAGCCTTCCCGATGGATGCAAAAACCGCGCTGGCCGTTTCCAACCTCTGGAAAAAACTGGATAGCGTTCTCGGATTCCTGATGCCGCCCGCCGCCGAAGTTCCGGCTGAACTGATCGCCATGGCCGAAGCGCGCGTCGCCGCGAAGAAGGCAAAGAATTTCGCCGAAGCCGACCGCCTGCGCGACGCCATCACCGCCGCCGGCTGGACCGTTCAGGACACCCCGACCGGGCCGAAGCTGAAAAAACTATAGGTGCCTCATGATAAACCTGCTCGTATGGACAGCTATTGCAAGTTATCTGGGTCTGCTTTTTGTATGGGTAGTTTGGACAAGACCATGGTTAGGTAAGCACGAAACTCCTATCACTTCAAAGAATGCAGTATTTCTAGCTCCCTTTGTTGACTGCTTTAACGCGTTTAAATTTGGCCGCAAAGACAAAGCCACCCCGCCCTTTGTTAATCTGCAACTCGCGTTAATCGTGATTCTGATCTGTGTAACGGTAATTCTTATAACCTTTTCGTTTTTCAGTAGTTAGCAGGCATCAATGCGGCAGCTACCGCGTCATTAGTTTAGAGAAACGCGACGGGGACGTCGCGTCTACGATTTAGATCCGTATTTGACGGGATCCTCGGCGACGGCCAATGTTTTTTGATCAGCGAAGAGCGCCCGGCGTTCCATGGCGACTCCGCGGGCGAGATAGATTTTGGCGAGGCTCTGGTACGGCACGTCATACTTGTTAGCCAGCACCTTGAGTTCATCAATCAGCGCTTCCGGGAGACGAATAGAAATAGACTTTGTCGTCCGTTTGAGATTCGGAAACGTCACCCGTCTGGCCGTTGAAAGATCAAAGTAATCTAAAGGCGAGTGTTCCGCCCAGAAGTCGCGCTCCTCGTCTTCGGTTTTGAATTTTGGAATCTGTTTAGGTTTGGTCTTCATAAAACTGCCTCTCTTTCCTGTGCATATCGCGCGCCGAAATCACGCGATATTTTATTTTTCGCACAGTAAAATACACCATCAACTTCCGCCCCTCATTCGTAACTCCATACGCTGCATATCGCTTTTCTTCCCGCGAGTGCGCTTCGTCATCCAGAATAATCAGCGGCTGATTGAAAAACAGCTCTTCGCACTCTCCGCTTGATACCTTGTGTTTCAGCCTGTTTTTATCGCGATTCCCTTCGTCCCATTCGAAACCCTCCAACTGGCTGAACCCGCTTTGCATGACCGGAATGTATACCGATCCAATATACACGACAAGATTTTGTTTTCAGTGACCGAAAGCAACTTACGGGCTGCGGTTGGCAAATCGGTAAGACCTGCTATTCTGCCGGATGTGAAAGCTTCTTTTCAGAGTTTCTTTGCCGTCTGCGCCCTGCTTTTCTGCGCGGGCTGTTCCACCGTCGGGCGCGAGCTGGCCTATGACAATACCGTGCAGGTCGCCAAGCGCCCGCTCAGCGGAACCGCCGAGTTCGGCTGGCGCGTCAAAACGTTCTGGACAGAGGAAACCGCGTCGGTCTGGCGGAAGTGCATCAGCTTTCCGCTGCTTAGTCTGCGCGACATTCCCGAAGTAGCGGCGGCTCCGGCCCCGATGAAGCGCGGCGTCATGTCGAAATGGCTCCGGCGGAAAACCGGCCCACCGGCACAAGGTACCGCCCGTTTGCTGCTGAACGGCGAAAACTTTTTTCCGCAGTTCGAGGAATCAATCCGCACGGCCACCAACCGCATTGATCTGAAAACCTACATCTTCGACAACGACGACGTCGCCAAACAAACCGCCGATCTGCTTAAAGCCCGCAGTCACGAGATCGATATCCGGATTCTCTACGACTCGTTCGGTACCCGCTATGCCTGGGACACCGATGCCCCTTCGCTTCCGACCAACTATGTCTGCGAAGCGTCCGATATGATCCGGTATCTGGAAAAAGATTCCGGCATCGAACTGCGCCGCGCCTGCCACACCATGCTCACGTCAGAGCACTCCAAATATATTCTCATCGACCGCCGGATCGCCTATTTCGGCGGCATGAACATCGGCCGCGAATACCGCTATGACTGGCGTGACGCCATGTTCGAACTCTCCGGCCCGGTCATCGGCGCGCTCGAAGCCAACTTTGAGCGGTCATGGACGCTTGCCGGCGGCGGCACCTTCACGCTGTTCAAACTGCCGAAGCCGCACCTGCCGGACTATCAAGGCACCTGTGAACTCTATCTGACACCGACCACGCCGATGAAGTCCTACATCTACTGCGGACAGTTGCGCGCCATCGAACATGCCAAGCAACATATCTATATTGAAAACCCTTACCTATGGAATAGATCCATCGTTTACCAGCTCTGCGCGGCGCGCAAACGCGGCGTCGATGTCCGTGTCACCATTCCGCGCGACGTCAACCACGACATCGGAATCGCCGCCAACAAACAGACCGTCAAACGGCTGCTCGATAACGGCGTGCGCGTTTTTGTTTATCCGGGGATGACGCACGTCAAGGCCGCCGTCTACGACCAGTGGGCCTGCTTCGGCTCGGCCAACTTCGACGACCTCAGCCTGCACAAAAATTATGAGCTGAACATTTTCACCGACAATCCGGAGATCGTCCGCGAAGTTAAAGAAGAGTTGCTCGAAGGCGGACAGAAACTTTCCACCGAAATTCACGACGCCGGAGAAATCAGCTTCATCGACTTCTTCACCGCCAGCCTTTCCCAGTATCTGTAATCAGCAACATAGAGATGGCGAAAGGAATAGAGATATCGGTTTCGATTCCAGGACTCGTTGATTCGCTTTGAAACCAAGCAACACGAGTTTAACGTTTATTAAACGCTGTCGGTTAGACAACACTAAACTCTATAAATTCGGATCCTTTTTCTTGCCACGCCGCTTTATGTCGCTCAAAAAAATCCTTCTGCTCTTGCGTACATTTCGCGCCATCGTCCCAGCGCTGGAAGAGCTTGCTAATATAAAAACGTATAACTGGTTCAACCGTATCCACCTCATACCCATGCGTGTACAGCCCCAAAGGAGGACAGGAAAATTGACAGGTATTAACTCCACGATGGAGAATAAAGTCGTTGGCGCCCAATTCTGGAAAGCTCAGTGAAAACAGATCGTGAAGTTCCTCGGTGTAAGGTTTAGCTGTCACACCAGCCTCTTCATAAACGACAATTTCGCCTCGTTCCTGTTCTTCGGCGTCTAATAAATTACCTGCATACAATCGAGTCCCTTCGAAAATCAAACCTACGTTCGCAGTTCTCTTTAATACAAATATCAGCTTGGGTATATCCTTCAAATCTGTGACGGTGCCAAGCATTTGTTCAAAGAACGACTGTTCGGCATCGCCCAGAGATGCGCCGAAAGCGGGCATGGTAACACCGGTAATCCAAGAGACAGAAACTGAGCCGTCCGCACAAAATGCCCGTGTCGGCACGAACCGAACAAAAGATGTGAAATTGTTCGAATTTGCTGTCTGTTTTGCGTCCACTTGATATTCGGGATCATCCTCACCTTGACCCGGAGCGACCAAAACGCCATCCCATGCGGCTCCTTTTCGATATTCGTCAAAGGCAACGGTCGTTAGTGCGCACTCGACTAATTCTGCTGTTCGCTTTGCAAGGAACCCTGAACACTGAGTTTTTGCAACAAACACACTCCCGATTTTCTTGTATGTGGTTTCGGCACCAATTCGCCTAACAAACCAGAATTCAATACTTTTTGGCCAAACATCAGTAATTTTAATTTTCGCTTCTTGTATATGCTCCCATACATATTCTGCGGCTTTTACTTCACCTTGGTGCGAGTTCCATATTGGAATTACGAACGGCCCAGTATTTTCATCCAACTGGAGAGGTACGTCAGGAATCCTGCCACAATTCGATATATAGCAACCCGTATATCGTTCTCTGACGGCAACACCTGACTGACTATCTGCACCTCCGGGACAAAAAATATTTGCCGTTTTCATAAAAATTACTCGCGGGCTTTCTTTGATGCCAAATCTGCAACATCTCGCAATAAAGATTTTGCCTTCGCGTTCAGATTTTCTTCCTCTTTCAACCACGCGATGAAGATGCGAATCTTGTCTTCAGCTTTTCGTACTTCTTTTTTCTCATTCATCATGGACACAACCATAGGCAACTTCGTCCCCTTAGATTCATTTAGAAGACTCCAAGCTGTCGTGTCACGACGAGCTTGGACAAGCGGCTCTACCTGTTTGACGTTCTTAATGGGATTGTCGCGGCCTTTCGCCATGAACTGGAAAAAAAGCTCTCGAACCTCGGGCAACTCGGTTTCGACATCCAGAGCCCCACTTCCTTTCATCGCCTTATTACGAAATTCCCACAGATAAACAAATTTATCCTCTACGATCTCACGTCGCCTAATTTGATCATCCTGACCATTACCTGCTGCGATGAATTGTTTTGTCAGTTCAAGTGTGTCCATGAGATCCACAGCACGTTGGCGAGGGATGCCAAATACACTTACAACCTCGGCGAGGGCTGTTTCACGATCAGCTTTTTTGTCTTTAATAAATTGCGTGTAGTATTCATCGACCGCTCGAGCCTGCGCATCAAGCGGCCACGGAACCTTGAGGTCGGGAATAAAATTTGCTTCGGCCAATATCTTGAGCTCGAGAGAACCTTTTAGATCAGCTTTTCGAATGACTTGTACTGGTATTTTTAAAAGGAATTCAGAAACTTTTTCGTTAGGTTTTTTGCGTTGCATTTTCAGCCACTGGCAGGCGAAATAGCGTCTATTCCCATCCAACAGTTTGCCGTCGTCTCTGATGATAAGGGGCACTTGGACTCCATTTCTACCAATCGAATCAGTTAAAACTTGGAGCTTGTGTGTATCCTGTTCCGCAATAAATTGAGTTATATCTTCGATGGAAATATCTTCAAGTTGCTTATTTTTAAACCGGCGCAAGCGTTCAAATGTGAAGATGGTTCGATTGTTCTCTTTCCAAAAGTGGATGTTTTCCAAAGAAAGAGTCGTTGGATAAACATTTATCCATTCATTATGGAAAAGTTGCTTTTGGGCTTGCTTGTCAGGTGTGGGAATTGTGGCCATAACGTATTACCTTCTGATTAATAAGGTTTATGCAAACGGTTTTTCGGTATGCCTTGTATGGCGGTCTCTTGAAGCCATTTCTTTATTTCTTTTGGGTCGGAATTCTCAAGCATCCGTGCCGGGTTTAGCTGCGTCTTCGGGCGTGTCTCTATTCGTTCTTGTAGCTTCTCATCGCACACAGTTTTTCCAAGGCGAGACCGAGCATCTTTTGGCAAGCCAAAGCGAGTCGTTCGATCCATGGTTTTGCGCAACATTTCTCCTATGGCATTTCCAAGACCTATAGGAACGGCATTTCCGATTTGCATATACTGCTGCTGGGTGCTCCCAAAAAATTTCCAATGTTTGGGAAATTGCTGAAGAATTGCATATTCACGAACGGTCAGCGGCCTCACATCCCTCGGATGACACAAGGTTGTCGCTCGACCGTTTGGTGACGTCGTTAGTGTTGGGGCTGGTGCATTCCAGTCGAGTCTTCGGCAAAATCCCACGCGACCGCCCCAAGAATCATATGCGGCACCCAACGCCGTTGCATGAAGATGCTCCGGCAAGTCTCTCCAATTCTGTCCGGCCTTAAGTAGCGCGAGGAGATCGAAACGATCTCGGGAAAACGCTATAAATCCAGGCTCTTTCTCGCGGTGTGATCCAATCGCTTTTCGAAGCGTAACCCAAGGCAAAAGGCCGTGTGCACCGTTCTCGTCGTGCGTGGGATCCGGGATCCGAATTGTCTCGCCGTCACGACTGCCAATGAAAATAACACGCCAGCGTTTCTGAGGAACGCCATAATCAGCGGCGTTCACGAGACCAAAAACGATATGGTATCGAAGCTCTTCCAGTTCTTTCAGGATGAGGGAGAGAGCCGTCCCAAGATGTTCATCACACGAAAGCGGTGGATGTCCGGGGCCGCGTTCATTAAGGGGTCTGTGCTGAACAGCCGCAGAAAGGATTCCTTTTACGTTCTCCATGACGAAAAAACGGGGACGTGTTTCCGCCACAATTCTTTTGAAATCAAAAAATAAACTTCCTCGTGCATCAGCAACGGATTTCCGCTTCCCAGCAGTACTAAAACTCTGACAACAAGGGCCGCCCGTAACAAGACACGGCTCGCCCAACTTCATTTTTGATTCCGCCAATATTTCAGCAGAGCTTACCAGTGAAACTGACTTTTCAAAAACAGACAACGTCGGTCTGTTCAGGCGGAGCGTTTGAACCGCTGCTCGGTTTATTTCTACCGCGACTGCCGTCTGGAACCCTGCATGTTCGAGGCCCAAGTCGAGACCCATTGCGCCAGAGAACAAAGAGATAATCTTGCGATTAGCAACCATATTACACGCTGTTTAAAAGTTAAGAATACCTGTTTTTGGCGACCAGAATTGCATTGGGCGCTTGCCCTGTCGAGCCTCGAGTTGAAAGAGACTCAAAACAACACTTAACCAGAAAGTGATCGTCCTATGAACCTCAGAAAGCTTTATTTTCGACTACTTCGCGCTTCCAGTTAGTCTCATCCCTTCCGGCGCAGTACGGCGTTGAAGACCTGAGCGGCTTCGCGACGACAGAGCAGGACGGAGGCGAGCAGATAAACGGCCATGCCGACGGCGATGGCTCCGCCAACGGAAATGAACTGCGTCAGTTTTCCGGCGAGATGATTTCCCAAGGTTTGGAAAATCCAGCCGTGGATACAAATCGTTGTCGCGCCCATAATCACAGCGGCGATCAGCGCGCGACTCGCGCCAGCCAGTACGGAAAGCCAGCCGGGTGAGCCGATGCGGCGTCCGAGCCGCCAGCCGAGCGTCAGTCCGTTGAAGGCTTCGGAGACAACCGCTGAACCGGCGAGGCTCAT
>JBAZTQ010000025.1:0-33166 GCA_041661845.1 Kiritimatiellales bacterium
GAGAAGGTGTTCCTGAAGCGATTCGGCTCCTTCGATCGAATCCATCATGAATTGGCGGCGTTCGTCGTCACCCTGCGAGCGGATCTCCCGGTTGCGGCGGAAGTCCGCGTCCCACTCGGCCAGTTCGGTGAGTTCGCCGATCTCACGTTCTTCACGCAGCTCCTCGCGGGCGGCTTTTTCAAAGTCGGTAGCCTGTTCAACTTCCGGGGCTTCGCGTTCCAGTGTGGGGTTTTGATCCATCTCCTCGCGGATCATGATCTGGAGGTCAAGAATGGGTGCCTGAAGGATTTTAAGGGACTGCAGCATCTGCGGAGTGAGCGACTGCTCCATCCGCTGTTCCTGAGTATGACCTAGATACTGTCCTGCCATTTGGGTTTACAAACTCCTCGTCCTGTCTAACAATCAATCGTTAACAAATAACACAGAACAGCTTCGGCTGTAACATCCAATTTGAAATCTATGACCTTAAAACTTTGTGTACTGGCCAGCGGCAGTTCCGGCAACTGCACGTTTATCGGCACGGAAACGACCCGCATCCTGATTGATGCGGGGCTTTCGGCGCGCCGGACTGCGGAACGGCTGGCGGAAATCGGCGAGCGGGTGGAGGATATTAACGCCATTTGCGTGAGCCACGAACACGGCGACCATATTGCCGGCATCCGGGTGCTCCAGAAAAATTACGGCATTCCCGTCTACGCCAACGCCGGAACCTTCGAAGGGATCGGCGGCGAGATCAAAGGCGCGCGGTTTACCACCGGCTCGCCGTTTGCCATCGGCGATTTTTCGATCCATCCGTTTCCGGTGCCGCACGACGCCAACGACCCGGTCGGGTTTGTCCTGTCGGCGGGAAACCGGACGGTCGGTATCGCTACGGACATCGGAATGGTGACCAATGCCCTGCGGGAACGGCTGCGCAAATGCCATGTTGTGGTGATAGAGGCCAACCATGACGAAACCTTGCTGCACGAGGCAGATCGCCCGTGGAGTCTCAAACAGCGTATTCTCGGCAATCAGGGGCACCTTTCCAACCGGGCGGCGGCGGCGCTGATGGCGGAAATCGCCGGCGAAGGTCTTGAGCATCTTTTTCTTGCGCACCTGAGCTCAGATTGCAACAGTCCGCACCACGCCCGAACAACTTTTGAAGCGGTGCTGGCCGCGGCGGGCCATACCCATGTAAAAGTGCGGCTGACGGGTGCCGAAAGTGTCAGCGAACAACTGATTTTAGAAGGATAGATTTTTTTATGCCGGTCCAGTCCAAAGAACGTCTTGAACAGAGATTGCTGAAGGTGATCTCCAAGGAGGTGCGCGGCAAGCGCGCCGCCTGTCTGCGCGGTTTTCTGAAAACGCTTTCCTGGATTTTCGGCGTACTCGTACAACTGCGTTTGCTGCTTCACAAACACCGCATCATCCGCGCCAGCACGCTCGGCTGTCAGGTCATCAGCGTCGGCAACGTAACGGTCGGCGGAACGGGCAAAACGCCCATTGTGGAAACTTTTGCCCGCTCGCTTCAGCAGAAAGGCCGCAAGGTGGCCATTCTGAGCCGCGGCTACAAAAGCCGTAAAACGCCGCTGTGGGAGAAAATCCTTAAGAAAGGCGAGCGTCTGCCGCGCGTGGTATCCGACGGCGACCGGCTGCTGCTCAATTCCGATCTGGCGGGTGACGAGCCGTACATGCTGGCCTCCAACCTGCCGGACGTGGTGGTGCTGGTGGATAAAGACCGCGTAAAATCCGGCAAATATGCCATCCGCAAATTCGGCTGCGACACGCTGGTGCTGGACGACGGTTTCCAGTACCTCAAGCTTCAGCACCGGCTGGACATTGTGCTGGTGGACTACACCAATCCCTTCGGCTATAACCGCGTCCTGCCGCGCGGCCTGCTGCGTGAGCCGATGCGCAACCTCAAGCGTGCAGGATTTATCTTTATCACCAAATGTCCGCCGGAAGGCGCACCGGAACTGAAGGCGAAGCTGCGCGAACTCAACTCGCACGCCGAAATTTCAGAGTGCCGCCACAGCCCGAAATATCTGGAAAACCTCTATACCCGCGAACAAACCGGGCTCGACTTTCTGCAAGGCCGGAAAATTTCCGCCGTTTCCGGGATCGCCGTGCCGGAAAGCTTTGAGAACGGACTCCGCAAGCTCGGCGCGGAAATCGTTCACAGTGCGCAGTACGCCGACCATCACCGTTACACCCAGCAGGAGATCATCGAAACGATCAACAGCGCCGGCGAAGCCGGTGCTGAAATGATTGTTACCACCGAAAAAGACGCCGTGCGCTTCCCGCTGCTCGACCGGTGCGATCTGCCGGTTATCTTCCTGCGCGTGGAAATTGAAATGCTTTCCGGCTCTGAAGCCTTCAACGACTGGATTGACCGTATTTGCTTCAAATGAAAACCGCAGCTTCAGAAAAAGTGCTGATCGTCAGTACGAACTGGATCGGGGATGCGATTATGAGCATGCCCGCGCTCCAGCTGTTCCGGCAGGCGCATCCGGCGGCGGAAATAACCGTACTGATGAAGCCGGGACTCAAAGCGCTCTGGCTGATGCATCCGGCGGCTGATCATTTCCAAACTCTGGAAGAAATGGTTCCAACCATTGGAAAACTCCGGCAGGCGCACTTTGACCGCGCCTATGTTTTTCCCAATTCGTTCCGCTCGGCTTTTTTACCGTTCATGGCGGGCGTGCCGCGGCGCATCGGCCCGCGCGGCCACTGGCGGCGGCTGATGCTGACGGAGATTGTCAACCCGCCGGACGGACACCAGCAGTTTGAATATCTGAAGATTCTCGGCGTACAGGGCGAACCGCCTGCGCCGCAACTCAATGTGCCGGAGGAAAGTTTCCAATCATTGGAAGAAAAACTCGGGAACTTTCTTAGATCCGGAAAACCGGTCATTACCCTTTTGCCGGGCGCGGCGCGCGGTCCGTCAAAGCGCTGGCCGGCGGAACATTTTATACGGCTCGCCAAGAAGTTGCGGGCGGAACTGGGCGCGCAGATTCTGCTGGGCGGCGGGCCGGATGATGCCGCTGCCTGCGCCGCGATCGCGGCGGAGGCCGGGCCGGATGTGATCAGTCTTGCCGGGCGGACGACGATTCCGGAGTGGGCGGCGCTGCTGAAAATGAGCGACTGCGTGGTGTCGAACGACAGCGGCGGAATGCATCTGGCGACGGCGGTCGGTACGCCGGTGGCGGCGATTTTCGGCTTTACAGACCCGAAGAAGACCGGGCCGCTCGGACGGAATGCTGTAGTGCAGAAGAGCAGGGTGCGGGCCCGCGATGTGGCCCGCGATTCCGATGCGGCCCGTTTGGCGCTGGCGGCAGTTACGCCGGACGAGGTGTTCGCTGCCGTAGCCGGCCTTCTTAATGGCTGAAACCGGTCGAAAGGCTTGGAGCGGCCGGCGGTTTCATGGTAGAACCACTCCCCTTATGAAGAACCCAACCTTTAGAATTCCGGATCGTATACGGATATTTGCACCGTATTTTGCCATGTTGAAACCGGTGAAATGGCAGTTTGCCGGAGCGATCCTGTTCGGAACCCTTAATGGCGCTACGAACGGGTTCGGGGTGCCGGTTATTTTATGGAAAGTTCTGCCCAAGGTGTTTGACAAAGCTCCGCCGGACGGCTGGATGCTGGTCGGCGTAATTGCTCTGTTCCCGGTTATTGGATTGGTCCGGGGTGCGAGCGACTTTATGAGTTCGTACCTTTCAGCAGTCTGCGGAGTCCGGGTGCTGATTCAGATTCAGAGCCGGTTGTACCGGAAACTGCAGGAGCTGCCGCTGGGCTTCTACGGCACGATGCGCGTCGGTGATCTGATGTCCCGCGTTATGGGAGACACAGCGGCGGTACAGACAGTGGTGACAAACAATGTTGCCGATCTGGTTAAGCAGCCGGTTCAGTTTGTCGGGGCCATTGCGGCACTGATTTATATCTCCATTCAGAAAAAAGAGGCCGTTTTTATTCTTTTTGCGCTGGCCGTCGTTCCGCTCTGCATGATTCCGATCCGCTATTTCGGCAGGCGGATGAAAGCACGGGCTAAAAAGCTGCAGGCCGGAGCCGGTAATCTTTCAACGGCGATCAATGAGAATTTAGGCGCGGTGCGCGAAGTGCGGGCCTTTAATCTGCAGGATATTGAAACGGCCAAGTTTGCCGAGCGCATGGAGCTGATTGCCAAGTTTCATCTCAAGAAGACCAAGTATGCTAAAATGCTTCCGCCGCTGATTGAACTCATCGGCGTGTGTGCGGTGGGGATCGGTGTTTTTTATTGTGCCAAGGCCCGGGTAACGCTTGAAGATATGACGCCGCTGCTGGCGGCTCTGTACATGACTTATCCGTCCATTCGTAAATTCGGCACCGTTCATAATGAAATCAAGCAGGGTGAAGCATCGGTGGAACGCATCGAACAGGTGATGCAGACTCCGGACGCGGTGCCCGATCCGGCTGATCCGGTACCGTTTAATCCGCAGAGCACCGACATTGAGTTTGCCGATGTCCGCTTTGAGTATGAACCCGGCGTTCCGGTTTTAGACGGCGTGAATGCGCAAATTCCTGCCGGAACTGTCGTGGCGCTGGTCGGACCGAGCGGTGCCGGTAAATCCACTTTCGTAAACCTGATTCCCCGCTTTTACGATGTTACCGGCGGCGCGATCCGCATCGGCGGAATCGACCTGCGTCAGGTCAATAAGCGCGATCTGCGCAACCACATGGCCATTGTGTCGCAGGATACGATTCTGTTTAACGACACCATCCGCAACAACATCCGCCTCGGGCGGCTGGATGCAACCGATGCCGAAGTGGATCAGGCCGCACGGCATGCGTTTGCGCACGACTTCATTACTTTATTCGACGAAGGATACAATACGCTGGTCGGCGAGCGCGGCACGCGCCTGTCCGGCGGGCAGAAGCAGCGCATCGCCATTGCTCGCGCCTTCCTGCGCAATGCTCCGGTTCTGATTCTGGACGAAGCGACGTCAGCACTTGATTCCGAAAGCGAAGAGATGGTTCAAAAGGCGCTGGTCGAACTGGTGAAAGGGCGCACGGTGTTTATCATTGCGCATCGCTTCAGCACCATCAAACTGGCGGACCGGATCATGGTGTTCGAGAAAGGTATTCTGCGCGCATCGGGAGCCCATGCCGAACTGTATGCATCGGACGGACTCTATAAGAGTCTCTATGACCGGCAGTTTATTGAGTAGCGGACTGTTCGCTGACGATGTGGTAAGGAGGATGACAGAATGACGACAGACATTCGCTGGATGCAACGGCTTTCAAATTATTCCAAGGCATTGAGTCTGCTTAAAGGAGCGCTGGATTTGTCGTTGCAGCGTCCGCTTACCGACCTTGAAAAACAGGGGCTTATTCAGGCGTTTGAGTTCACCCACGAGCTGGCGTGGAACACCATTAAAGATTTCTATGAAAATCAGGGCGAAACCGGTGTTCAGGGGAGCCGGGATGCGGCGCGTCTTGCTTTCCGGCGTGGGCTGATCGCTGCCGGTGAAGTATGGATGGATATGATCAAAAGCCGGAACCGGACTTCACACACCTACGATGCCGCAACGATGGAGGAAATTGTCAGTGCGGTTCGGGATCGGTATTTTTCTGAGTTTGTTCTGCTGGAAGCGAAGCTGAATCAGTTGAAAGGACGTCAGTAAAATGCCGTTTGGAATTCCTGAAGCAGTGGCCGCAGAAATCTGTTCGGTGTTCGCGCGCTATCCGCAGGTGGACGCTGTGTTGCTTTACGGTTCGCGGGCGAAAGGAACATTCAAAAACGGATCAGATATTGATCTGACGGTTAAAGGCTCCGGGTTGAGTCTGACCGTGCTCCATCAGATTGAAAATGATTTGGATAACCTGCTGACGCCGTGGTCGTTTGATCTGTCGCTCTATGCACAGATTAAAAGTCCGGAACTTATCGAGCATATTGACCGGGTCGGCATTGCTTTTTACACGCGTGAAACGGATTGAACGCGGGAAATTTGAATGATGCGAACACTGTCAAAAGACAAATACGAAGAGCTGCTGGCGCAGTCGGAAATCATGGAGCAGGACCGGTACGGAATTAAAGTGATCCGGATGCCGGACGGAAACTTTTTGAAAACCTTCTGGTTCCGCCGGGTCGTGTCATCCCGCCGGATTTATCCTGAAGCGTACCGGTTTTCTCTGAATGCAAAGGCCTTGCACCGCCGGGCAGTTCCTACGGTGAAAGTGATCAAACGGATTCAAATTCCCCATTTGAAACGGACCGGTGTGATCTACCGGCCGCTGGCCGGACGGACGCTGCGGCAGGTTGCCAAGGCCGGCGAGTTCAATGATGAGCTGGCTGAACAGCTTGGTGCTTTCGTCGCCGTGCTGCACCGGCAGGGCGTGTTTTTCCGCGCGCTGCATTTGGGGAACGTACTGCTGTGTCCGGACGGGACGCTCGGCCTGATTGATATTTCAGATTTAACGGCTTATCCGTGGGCTTTAGGCCAGCGGGCCTGTTTAAGAAATTTTTACCATCTGTTCCGCTATCCGGAGGATTCACAGGTGCTGTCGGATGCGGGCATCTCCGCCTTCATGGACGGATATGCGAAAGAAAAGTTCTGCCCGCGCATGCAGCGCAGAATGCGGCGCAAAATTAAACGGTGGGTGGCGGAATGAACGTTGCCTTCTGTCTGTTTAAATATTTTCCGTACGGCGGATTGCAACGCGATTTTCTGCGCATCGCACTGGAGTGTCAGCGGCGGGGCTGCTCGGTTCGCGTTTATACGCTGAGCTGGGAAGGGGATGTTCCTCCCGGATTCGATATGCACATCGTTCCGGTTCATGCGCTGAGCAATCACCGCCGGGCGAAAAAATTCGCTGCATATGTGCAGTCGGAAACCGGCCGCCGGCAGCCGGCAATGCCTGTTGTCGGCTTTAATAAGCTGCCCGGACTGGATGTCTATTATGCGGCCGATGCCTGTTACAAAGAAAAGTCGCTGACGCAGCGCGGGCTGCTCTACCGGCTGGGTGCGCGCTACCGGATTTATGCGGCGTTCGAAGAGGCTGTTTTCGGAAAGAACTCAAAAACAGAAATCCTGATGATCTCGAAAATGCAGGAGCCGTTTTTTATAAAACACTACGGAACGCCGGTCAGCCGGATGCATTTTCTTCCGCCGAATATTGCCTTGGACCGGGTAGCGCCGCCGGACGCGCCGGAAATCCGGGCGGCTTTTCGCCGGGACAACGGCTTGGCAGACGATATGAAGCTGCTGGTGCAGATCGGTTCCGGGTTTATTAAAAAAGGCGTAGACCGTTCCATCCGCGCGCTGGCCGCTTTGCCCGATGAAGTCAGAGAGAAAACAGTTCTCTGGGTTGTCGGAAAAGACCGGACGGATCGTTTTGAACAGCCGGCCCGCACGCTTGGCGTCGGCCATCGTGTGATCTTTACCGGCGGCCGCGACGACATCCCGCAGATTCTGCTGGGGGCTGATTTGATGATTCATCCGGCGTACGATGAAAATACAGGAACTGTCTTGCTTGAAGCGGTGGCGGCAGGGCTTCCGGTGCTCTGCACGGAAGTGTGCGGCTACAGCAGTCATATCAAAGCGGCCGGCTGCGGACGGATCACGCCGGAACCTTTTGATCAGACGGTATTGAACCGTCAGCTTGAAGAGCTGCTGACCGGAAGGGAGCTTCCAAAGCTTGGAAAAAACGCGCTGGCCTATGCCCGGTCAACCGATCTGTACAGCATGCACGAACGGGCTGCGGATGTGATTTGTTCAGAGTTCAGGGGTCAGGATTCAGAGTTCAGTCCGGATCAATCAGAAATCGGAAATCGGAAATCGGAAATATTTTTGAATGATGATTTCAAAAAATTCTGGGCCGGCAAGGATCCTTTTGCGGAGGCCTTTCAGCTGGACGGTGAAATGTTCCGGTCGGTCAAAACGCGACGGACTTTCCGCTTCGAGCTGAACGGCCGAGGTTACTTCGCCAAAATCCATCACGGCATCGGCTGGAGAGAGGTGTTTAAAAATCTGCTTCAATTCAAAATACCGGTGCTCGGTGCGCGTAACGAATATGAAGCGATCCGAAGGCTGGAAAAGCTGGGTGTAGCGACAATGAAAGTCGCGGCGTTCGGCGGGCGCGGACGGAATCCGGCCCGGATTGAATCGTTTATCATCACCGAAGAGCTGGTCAACACCGTCAGTCTCGAAGATTTCTGCCGCGACTGGAAAGTCAGTCCGCCGCCGTTTGCGCTGAAGCGGGCGCTGATTGACTATGTTGCTAAAGTCAGCCGCATACTGCACCGCAACGGCGTGAATCATCGCGACTATTACATCTGCCACTTTCTGCTGGATGTTTCCGCGCCGCGGGAAAACGGCATCAAGGCACCGCTGATTGATCTGCACCGGGCGCAGCTCCGCAAAAAAACTCCGCGCCGCTGGGCGGTCAAGGATATTGCCGGACTTTACTTTTCGGCGATGGAGCTTTGTTTGACGCCGCGCGACCTTTTCCGTTTCATGACGGTTTATTCGGGAAAGCCGCTGCGTGAAACGCTGAAGAAAGACGCGGCGTTCTGGCGTGCCGTTGATAGTGCCGCGGAGCGGCTGTATGCCAAAGAACAGCGGAATCCGCAGGGATAAGATGGCGAAGATGAAGTACAGCAAACAGAAAATCGACGGGTGGGAACTCCGCGTTCATCCGGAGTACACCGACCCGAAATTTACTGCATTGTGCTGCTGCGAAGGTAAATGGACTCATCCGTCTTTCGAAAAGGTGCGGGATTCCCGGAATACGCTGCTTTTCCGGTTTAAATGGGATGGGAAAACTTTTTTCCACAAAGAATTCAAATCACCAACCCAGGGACGGCAGATCCGGAAATGGTTCCGGGCGTTTCAGCAAATCCGGGTTGCCGGGGCGCTGCGGAAACGGGGACTCAGCTGTCCCGGTGTGTTTTGCGCCGGACGCAAAGGCACGCGGATTTTTTGCGTCTATGAGGGGATCCTTGCAGAAGGAACTGCGCCGGCAGTTTACCGGCAGATTGTTCAGGGTTCGGAGAAACGGATTTCGGAAGAAGATTTTTTGACGCAGTTCGGACGGTTTACCGGCACGATGCACCTCAAACGGGTCGCCCATGGCGACTATCAGTGGGGCAATGTGATGGTTCAATTCACTGAAACCGGCCTGCGCTTTGTGCTGATCGACAACGACCGGACTTCGATTGTGACCGGCCTGCTTTACTGGTACCGGCTGCGGAATCTTATTCAGCTGATGAATGCAACCGATTATATTCCTGCAACCAGCTGGAAATGGTTTTGGAATGGATACGCGGAAGGCTATTCCCGCATCGGCCGCTGGCAGCCGGCGGTTGAGCGCTATATTCAGAAAAGGGTAGCCTGCCGTCGGCAGGCTACGGCGGCGCGGAAGGGCATTAAGCTGTGAAAGTAATTTTATACAGTGAAAAAGGCCGGACGTTCGTCGAGGCGGCTGTCCGGCAGGCTCTTTCCGTTTGCCGGTCGTCAGTCGGCGGCTGGCCTGACGGAAATGTTTCCGGCTTCCGGACGCTAAATAAAGGCGGTCGCGCAGGCGTAGCCGCTGTGACGGTGGACGGACGGACTTGTTGTGTTAAAGTTTTTTACGACGGACGCCGGCTGGTAAAGCTGCGCAACCGGCTGGGATTGTCGAAGGCCCGGCGGGCATTCCGTAACGGCGTGGAGCTGGCTCGGCGCGGCGTGGGTTGTCCGGCGATGCTCGGCTATGTCGTTGATCCGGAGAGCGGTTTTGCACTGCTGGTCACCGAGCTGTCGAAGCATGTGCGGATGGACCGATGGATCGAGCACAACGGAGCCGCGCCGGAAGCGGCGCAGGCGCTGGGGTTTTTTATAAGGCAGATGCACGACGCCGGAGTAACGCACAAGGATTTGTCATTAAGAAATCTGCTCGTGCGTGAAACCGCCGGTGTTTATGACTTCCTCCTGCTGGACTACGAGGATACCCGGTTTTTCAGTGCGGTTTCTGAAAAACAACGTTTGGACAATTTGCACCACCTGCATGAACGGGTCATAGCGGCAGTTCCGGAAAATATCCGGCGAGTCTTTCTTGCGGCCTACCTGAACGACGAAAACCTTGCCGACCCGTGGTGTGAAAAACTGAATAAACTGATTGCAGCGCATCCTTCGAAATATACGCAGGCTACGGAAGGGGAGTCCGATGTATAAACTGAAACGGAAAATCCATAAGCTGATTGTGCGCCGCCGAGCGAAACGGCTGGGCGCTGAATGGGCGCATCTGGCGGAATGCCATCCGAAGTTTTCGATGGAGCGCACGGCGGACGGACACCGGGTTTTCTGGAAGGAAAAAGAGGTCGGGTTTGTCCGCAACATGCAGTCGGTCAAAGGAACCGGCAAAGGGCCGTGTTTTCTGGTTGCGACCGGTCCTTCGATGAAGGAAGTCGATTTGAAGGATATTCGCGGCTATGAAACGATCTCGTTTAACGGAGCGATTAATCTGTTTCTGGAGAACGGAATGAAGCCGGATCATGTGTTGATTCCTGACTGCCGTGTTTTTGAAAACTGTTTCGAGTTCGTAGAGAAGTCTGTGCTGTCGGGCGCGAACTGCTTTTTCCCGCACACCGGTCTGTCGCGTATTTGTGAGAATAAGCCGGAGCTGCTGAAAAGCGGCAATATTTATCTGATCGAACCGATCGACAATAAATACGATCAGCCGCTTTCGGCTGCCGGATGGCCGTGTGATCCGGCGGATGTTCCGGAAAGAATTTATCTTTCGGCGGAGCATCCGGACAACCGTAAACGCAAGGGTGTCATGGGCTTCAGCTGTGATGCGGAGCGGGGCTTTTTCTTCGGACGGACGGTGGCGTATCTGGGAGTTCAGCTGGCGCACTGGCTGGGGAATGATCCGGTATTTATTCTCGGGATGGATCTGGGCGGAACCGGAACAGCTCACTGTTATGCGGGAACAGCTAACGGCAAACCGGACTTTCTGCGGTATTATGAGCCGGAGATCCGGGTGCCGTTCGAAATCGCGCGTGCCGCGGCTTCGGCCGAACATTTTTCTATATACAACCTGTCGGAACACAGTACATTGCCGTCATCCATTATTCCCAAAATCACATTAAAAGAGGCGTCAGCCATAGCGAGCGAGGTAAAAAATTGAAAATTGTAATTCCGCTGCAGACCTGTTCAACCCGCGTCAAAAACAAAAACATCCGCCCGTTTTACGGCGACAAGTCGCTGTTCGATATCAAGGCGGAGCAGATTCTGGATTTTGAAAAGCCGGAGAACGTCTATGTTTCGTCCGAAAATCCCGTTGTGGAGGAACTGTGCGGGAAATACGGATTTAACTTCATGCTGCGCGATCCGTCGCTGTGCGGGAATGAGATTTATCAGCCCGATTTGGTCAAGGCACTGACCGACCCGATTCCCGGCACGGACGACATTGCGTGGATTCAGGTCACCTCGCCGCTGTTCAATGACTTTAAACGGGCGCTGAAGGAATGGGATGAAGTGCGCGGTCAGCACGACTCTCTGGTTGCCGTCAAGCGGTTCAAGGGGCATCTGCTGGATGAGCGGGCCAATCCGGTTAACTACGCGTTCGGTTATTGGCACAAGGTTTCACAGAAGCTGCCGCCGCTGTACACCGTGCTCTGGAGTCTCTTTATCCTCAAGCGCGAGACGGTTAAAAAATTCCAATATCACATCGGCGTCAATCCGTACCTCTTTGTAACCGACACCACGGTAGTGGACATTGACTATGAAGAGGATTTCGAACTGGCTCAGATCATCTACAAAAAGCTCCAGGGCTGATAAAATTCTGCGGTATGGCTGAAAAGATAAATCCGAAAGTGGCGGTTGTCATACCGACCTATAACCGCTGGCCGCATGTGTGCGATGCCATCGAATCGGTTCTGCAACAGACCTGTCCGAACGTTGAGGCGATTGTCGTCGATGACGCCTCTACCGATGGAACGGCTGAAAAGCTCAGTGCAAAGTACGGCAACCGGATTCATCTGATTGCACTGGCGCAGAATGGTGAGAAATCGGCTGCCCGCAACGCCGGAATACGCGCTACCGATGCAACGTATATCTGTATGCTGGATTCGGATGATGTGCTGACAGAAAATGCGGTCGGCGACCGGATGCAGCTGTTGCTGGGTGATCCGGCTTTCAAAGGGGTGGCCTACGGATTGATTCAGACGAACGGTAAGATCAAACGAACTCTCAACTTTCATCCGGAAGGGGATGTGCTGGAGACTTTCGTAAAGCACAGCGGTTTTCTTAATAACAATTCGTGGCTGGTTTCTAAAGATGCGCTATTGCGGTGCGGACTGTACAATGAAGCGTTGACCAATATGGAGGATCGCGAACTTCTCTTGCGGCTGACGGCGTCGTTGGATTTCCGCTGCTGCAAGACCGTTGTGCAGAATGTCCGCCGGGTGGATGAGGTCTCGGCACGCACTAACTATAACCGGCTGATTCAGCAGGGGAAAAAGTACATTGAAACAGTCCGAAGCAATGAGGGCTTGGTTGATCGGCTTGGCCCGCTGTTGGTTGAACTGGAGTTCAGCGAAGATAAAACGATTTCGGATGCCTTTTATAAAGCCAAAAGATATCGGGAATACTGCCAATACAGCGGACAGATGTTTTTAAAATACGGCAAAAAAATGTGGAACCTCCGGTTTTTCCGTCGGCATATTCTGGCTGCGGCCCGTACGAAGGAACGAGGTAAATAATGCTATGAATATTTTAAAAAAAATTAAGAAATGGATATACAGAGATTATTTTTCTGACAGGCCGCGCATTTACAACCGTTTTGGCGCGCTTTGGCTGCTTCGGTACAGGAATCACATTGATCGGAAACTTATTCTCGGTGAATTGTACGAGGCGGGTCAGTTGGAATACTGCGGTTCGCTGGTGAAAGAACGGGATATTACAGGCTTTATTGATGTAGGTGCCAATATCGGACTTTATTCGGTGCTTTTAACGAAATCATATCCGCAATTAACGCGGGTGATTTCTTTCGAGCCGGACGTGCGGAATTACAACAACTTTTGCGCCAATCTGAACCTCAATAATTTGGATTCAAAAGTTGATGCCCGTATGCTGGGGATCAGCAGTGCGAAAACGGAAGTTAGTTTTTTAAGTAATTTGGGCAACAGTACGGGGACATCCCGGATTGCCGCCACAGCGCCGGAAAGAACCAGGCTCGAAAAATTCGCGCACACCAAAATCCGTGTGGATACCTTGGACACGCAGTTGTCCGGTGTCCACGACGAGACCCTGTTTTTCAAAGTCGACGTGGAAGGGCACGAGACAGAGGTGATTCACGGTGCCGGCGAAGTTTTCAAAAACAACCGGTGTCTGATTCAGATGGAAATACTGGGCAAGCCGGATGCCGTGATTCAGCTTCTGAACGAGTGCGGCTTTTCGCAGATGAAGCAGATTAAAGGCGATTTTTATTTTTCAAATTTTTAACAGGTTGCAATGATATGAAAAATTTTCCCCGCGCTTCGATAGCGGTACCGTTATATAACTCAGATCGGTATATCCGTGAATGCCTTGATTCTCTGCTGGCTCAGGAGTGTACGTTCCCGTTTGAAATTATAGTCAGTGACGACGGCTCAACGGACGGGTCGAGAGATATACTGAGAGAATACGCCGGCAGGTATCCCGGTGTAATTGTTCCCGTTTACAACGAGAAAAACCTCGGGGTGATCGGTAATTTCTGTTCCGGCATTCAGCATGCGCGAGGACAATATCTGGCATTTTGCGATAACGATGACTTTTGGAATGACCCGAAAAAGCTCCAAAAGCAGGTCGATTTGCTGGAAAAAAATCCGTTAGCGGTTTTGGTCTATGCCGATAACCGGATTCTCCATGAAATGACCGGAAAAATAACAGAGTCGATTCGGCGGGAGAAAGAACTGACGACAAAAACAGGGCGTGTTTTTGAGGATCTGATGAATGACCTTAGCATTGGACCGGTAACCGTTTGTGCCCGGACGGCGGCAGTGAAAGATGCGGTGCATGAAATTAAGTTGGCTGACCGTCAGGAGTGGAAAACTCCCGACTACCCATTGTGGCTGGCGTTGGCGTTGAAAGGTGATTTTCTTTATATTGATGAGCCGTTGGCGACTTATCGAAATCGCGGCGAGTCGGTGTCGGTCAGCTCGGATAAGGCCAAACGCGCCGCTTTTAAATACGGAACATGGAAAATCCGTGAATACTTTTTATCTAAAGGAGAAGTCTCTCCGGAGATCCGTGAAAAGGTGCTGGAAATCGGCGGCGACCGAACAGTGCTGCATTTTTTCTATAGCCGGGATTATGATGAGTTGCGCAGGTTTGTAAAAAACAAGGAAGAGTTGAAAATTCGCAGTCGGCGGGCAAAAATGATCAAAAAATGTGCCTTTTCGGATTTTCTATTGGATTTTTTCATGTTGGTTTTCTAGCGATATAAAATTATCACGGAGGAAAATCGAATGACCGTCGCTTGCATTGCCGGGAAAAACAGAATTGCGGTTGAGGCGGCGAAACACATTCGTGATACGTACGGACAGTTGGATCTGAGAGTACTTCCCTGTGTAGGCGATGATGGGTTGGACTCTTGGCAGCCGTCGTTGAAGTGCTGGGCTTTATCTTGCGGGGTAATGATAGCTTCCCTGGATGATCTATACCCAGTTAGCGATTTATTATTCATTTCGTTGGAATATGACAGGCTGATTGTTCCAAGTAATTTTGCAACGAAACGATTGTACAACATACACTTTTCTCTGCTTCCGGAATACAAGGGATCCTACACATCTATATGGCCGATTTTGGACGGCAAGGATTACAGTGGTGTTACATTGCATAAAATTGACGATGGTATTGATACCGGAGATATTATTGTTCAAAAACGCATTCCCATAATGATGGAGGATACCAGTAGAACCATTTATGAAAAATATTTGACGGCAGGAAGTAATTTATTGCGTCAATGGATGCCATTGTTGATAACTGATACTATCAGTGCTTTTCCTCAGTCCCATTCGGATTCTACATTTAAATCCAGAAGAAGTATTGATTTTAGAACTCTATCGATTGATCTAAAGCAAACGGCTTATACCGTTCATAACCAGATTCGTGCATTTACGTTTCGCGAGTATCAATTGCCCACTGTTCATGGTGTGGCCATTTCTGGATCAAAAATACTTAATGAGCGAAGTACGGCGAGGCCATCTGAGGTTATTGAAGAAACGGAAAATGAATTTCGTATAGCAACCATTGATTATGACATTATACTTTATAAAGACCTGCTTGAGTTGTTGTTCTCGGCCTGCCGGAATGCAGCTCCGGAGGATGTGATTATGAGGCTTATCAGCAACCCGATAGATTTGAACACAAAAAATGCGAATGGATGGTCTGTATTAATGGTTGCCGCATATAATTATCATAAAGTGGCTGTTGAGTTGCTTGTGAAAAATGGCGCAAATGTCAACCAGTCGAATTATAAAGGAACGACGATATTGATGTATGCCAAAAGCGCTCCGTCAAGAGGGAGAGATTTATCAATGATTAAGTGGTTGATTGAAAAGGGTGCAGATATAAATGCGAGGGATAAAAGCGGACGGACTATTTTAAGTTATGCACGAAGCGATGGAGATTTTGATTTGGCTGGTCTCCTAATCGGATACGGGGGATGTGAATGAAGCAGTTAGAAAAAGTACGAATTGTTAATCTGCCAAAAATTTCTGATCCACGGGGTAATTTAACTTTTGTAGAAGGCGGCTTCCATATCCCTTTCGCTATTGAACGCGTTTATTATCTTTACGATGTTCCTGGAGGAGCCGAACGCGGCGGGCATGCACATAAGGAATTACAACAACTTATTATTGCCATGTCGGGCAGTTTTGATGTCGTGCTAGATGACGGAACGGAAAAGAAGCGCTTTCACCTGAACCGTTCATATTATGGTCTTTATGTCCCGACAATGCTGTGGAGAGAATTGGATAATTTTTCATCCGGGGCGGTTTGTATGGTACTGGCTTCCAACCAGTATGATGAAGAAGACTATTACCGAAACTACAGTAAATACTTAAGCGCAGTGAAGAACTGATATGAATGTTCCGTTTCTTGATCTAAAGGCGACGTACGAGGAACTCAAGCCGGAGTTTGATGCGGCTTATCAAAGGGTAATGAATTCGGGGTGGTATCTGCTTGGACCGGAACTTGAGGCTTTTGAATCGGAATACGCCGCTTATTGTAAGACAAAATACTGTCTTGGCGTAGCCAACGGGCTGGATGCTCTGCACTTGATTTTGCGGGCGTATGACATCGGGCCGGGGGATGAAGTGATTGTTCCTGCACACACCTTTATTGCCACTTGGCTGGCGGTCAGTTATGCGGGCGCGACGCCGGTGCCAGTCGAGGTTGATCCAAAAACATACAATATAGATACTGACCGGATTGAAGCGGCGCTTACTTCGCGAACTAAAGCGGTTATGCCCGTTCATCTGTATGGCCAGTCTGCCGATATGGATCCGATTCTTGCCATTGCGAACAAGCACGGACTTAAAGTGATCGAAGACAGCGCACAGGCACAAGGTGCACGATACAAAGGTCGTCGGACGGGCAGTTTGGGCGATGCCGCCGGGCATAGTTTTTATCCCGGGAAAAATTTGGGAGCCTTTGCCGATGCCGGTGCGGTAACCACCAGCGACCTTCCCGTTTACGAGAAGATTAAAAAGCTTAGGAACTATGGCGCGGCAGTGAAATACCAGCACGAAATGCAAGGTGTAAACTCCCGGATAGACGAACTGACGGCCGCCTTTTTGCGTATAAAACTTCGCAAATTGGACGAATGGAATGCCCGCCGCCGGGATATTGCTGAAAAATATTTGGCTGGTCTTCGTACTTTGTCTTCTGTCCTTTCTCTTCCCTCTGTTCCGGAATGGGCTGACTCATCCTGGCATCTTTTTGTGATCCGTCACCCGAAACGTGATTTGCTGCAGCAGAAACTGGTCGAAAAGGGTGTCAGTACGCTTATTCATTATCCGGTGTCTTGTAGCTGTTCAGGTGCTTATGCCACCACGCACGGCCACTTGAATTTGTCAGTTGCGGAATTTCTGTCGAAGTCTGTTTTGAGTTTGCCAATGGGGCCGCACTTGTCGACTCCGCAACAGCAACGTGTCGTGGATGTAATCTGTAAATGGAACGAAGCATCGTGAAACTACCCCTGATCTCCGTGTGCGTTCCCGCTTACAACCACGAACAATACGTCGTGCAAATGCTCAATAGTGTTTTGGCTCAGGATTATCCGCAAAAAGAATTGATCATTATCAATGATGGTTCAAAGGATTCGACTGCCCGTGAAATTGAGGCATGGATTGCGGTTAATAGCACAAAAATTCCGGTTTTTTATCAAGACCGAGAGAACCGAGGGCTGGTACGAACTTTTAACGATTTAGTGCAAGCCGCGCACGGGGAGTACATGGCGCTGACAGCAAGTGATGATTATTTGTTGCCAAGCAGCCTTTCTCGTCGTTTGAACTATCTTCAGTCACATCCGGAAAAAAAAGCAGTGTTTGGCGATTTTCAAGTGATTGATGGAGATGGAAATTCAGTTTATCAAAGCGGCCTGACAGAATTGCATAAAGGCAGGAAAGAGAACTTTAATGACGCAGAGTTGCTGAAACATGAAATGCTCCATCGGTTTTGTGTTGCAGGGCCAGTTTTAATGATTGAGCGGGATGCTTTGTCGTCGATTGGCGCTTATGATGAATCACTGATGTATGACGATTGGGATATGTATTTGCGTTTGGCAGGTCTTGGAGTGCTTGGCTTTATTGATGAACCGGTCGCTGCATACCGTTGGCACGGTTCTAACACATGTCGGAATAAAGTCAAAAATTTGCGGGCCTGTCAGTATGAACGTAAAGTGCTGGAAAATAACCGCCGGTTTTTTGACGGTGAAGATTTGGATTACATTAACAAACGAATTCGAACCAGACGCCGCAAGGAGATCGAATTTTTAATCCGGCATGGATATAAAAATCTGCTTCGCTCGTTAGGAGCGGGCGGATGATGCGGCGGTGCGGGCAACTTTATTCTTTATGTGCCCGGTCACTGCCGGGTGTGTCCAGAAAAAGATCAATCCGGCGCTCCACATGGATTTCAACGACAAAATCCGGATGAAACTCTGCAATCAGGGCATCCAGCGCTTCCGGGCTTGAATAAATCCAAAAAAAGGCCGTTTGCTCGAAGTTTGAAGGGATAAATCTCATCAGAGGTTCCCCGAAGGAATCATGAAAAATCAGCAACCGGCCGCGGCCCGCCGGGTTGGTAAACAGTTGCGGCGGCGCGACGTTTTTCGGCCAGATATGCCAGTTCTGAGCCGGCCCGACCGGATAATCGGTTACGGATATTTTTTGAGATTCATTTAAGTTCAGGCACTCTGCAGGGATCGGTTTCCCGCTGCCATTCATGGCAACCAAGTCTCCCTCATGGCTTATTGCGGTGATGTTGAGTGAATCCAGAGGGAGCGCTTTCAGGTCAGGTCGCCACGTTTGCATCCTCCGGATGGTCTCCCGGTATCCGATGTAGGCTCCATAGTCGGTCCAGTGGGTATCGTTGGCATAATAAGTTTCTTTTTCCGCCCGCGCGGCTTTGAGGGCATCGCACAGATACAGCAGGTTTGTTTTGAAAGACTCCGGTAAAGCGGATTTCAACTGGTCGATGCGGCGGATGGTGTTGGTTGCGGGATTCAGTTCCGGTTTTTTGTCCGGATAGATTTTGATTTTGTCCGGTGCGATGACGAGCAGATAGGGAATGCCTTTAAGGGCGAGCTGCTCTTTTCGGGAAAGCAGCGTGTCGCTTAGTTTTTTTACAGTGGTTTCCGGCCATTTCCGGAATCCCATATAATCTTTGAGCGTTGTGTCCAGAAACATCCAGTTGTCCGAACCAAGCACAACGTCTTTCTTGCCGGACTTCAGAAGTTGTTTTGACAGCCGGGTGTAACGGCGGAGGAATGTATTGCGGAATCCGAAGTGGTCATTGCAGTAAGCGTCGAAAGCTTCCGGGAGTTCGGCCAGAGACAGAGTTTTGAAATCCGGAAATTCAGCCAGCTTCCGGTTTTCACCCTGGTAGGGATAAAAGTCCCAATGGAATACCGTTCCAACAAACGGCAGAGATATTATTCCGCAGAACAGAACGATGATGAGAATTTCCGTGATGGCTTGGCAACGTGACTTTTTCATGAGGATTAGAATCGAAAGTAGATGAAAGGATTATGGGTTCCCGATGCCAGAAACATACAGCACAGCAGCAGGAGGATCAGAATTCCGGCAGGCCGGAGCAGGCTCCACCCCGCAATGCCTGCCGGATGCCGGTGGCAAAACGTTTTCAAGGCGGGCCAGGTCGGCAGACTGAGTATGATTCCGGCAAGAAGGGCGAGCTGAATATCACGGGAAAAGTACCCTTCCACATAAAGCGGGGCTTTTGACGGGGCGAATCCCCAGAGTGATCGGAAGAGGTTCGCTGATTTTGCGAAGGATTCCGTGGCGAAAAGGAGCCAGCCTGTCATGACGACGAGCAGGGTATAAAAATGCTGCAGTGCAACCGGAAGCCGCTTGAGCAGTTTATCCAGACCCATACGTTCGATCACCAGGAAGAACCCGTGGTAGAGACCCCAGATTACAAAGGCCCAGTTGGCTCCGTGCCAGAGACCGCACAGAAAGAACACAATGATCAGATTGAGATAGGTTCGTTTGTTTGATTTCCGGCTGCCGCCGAGCGGAATATAGAGATAGTCGCGGAACCATGTGGACAGCGAAATATGCCAACGCCGCCAGAAATCCTGAATGGAACGGGCAACATAGGGGTAGTTGAAGTTTTCAAGGAACTCGAAGCCGAACATGCGGCCCAGTCCGATGGCCATGTCACTGTATCCCGAAAAGTCATAATAAATCTGCAGCGAGTAGCAGATCATGCCGATCCAGGCCAGCGGAGCGGTCATCTGTTCCGGCGGCAGTTGAAAAATTCCTTCACACGCTTTGGCAACGGTATTGGCGATTAAAACCTTTTTCGCCAGACCGGTTGTGAAGCGGCTGATACCCGAAACGAACAGGGCTCGCGACATGGTGCGATGCATCATCTGATAAGCGACATCACAGTACCGCACGATCGGTCCGGCAACCAGTTGAGGGAAGAGCGTTACATAACAGGCAAAGTCGATCAGGTTTCGGGTGGCTTTAACATGTCCGCGATAGACATCGATGGTATAGCTCATGGATTGAAAGGTGTAAAAGCTGATGCCTAGCGGCAGGGTGACCCGCATGACATCGGTAAGTCGCCACGCTTCAGGCAATACGGCGTTCAGGCTGTCGACGCCGAAGTTGAAATATTTAAAGAACCCCAGCAGGGCAAGATTGGCACTGAGCGATAGAACTATTCCGGCTCTTTGCAGCCGGGTGCGCGGGCCGCCTTCTTCCAGCTGTTCAATCCGGCCTTTGTGAAATGCGCCCGAAATCAGCAGTGCGCTGAGATAGTCGATCATCATGGATACTATCATGATCCAGATCAGCCAGGCTTCGCCCCAGAAATAGAACAGCAGGCTGACAGCGAGCAGGAAAAAATTTGCCAGATGCCGCCAAACCGTTGCTGACCGGTGTCCGGCGGAAACCGGCAGGAACAGCAGGTGGTAAACGGCCAGCGTGAGCGGCAGAAAGAAGAAGAGGAAGATGATCGAACTGAAAACCATAATTACGCACCTGTCAGTTTTTCATAGAGAGATTCGGTGAAACAAACCGCGCTTTTATGCGAAAAAGTTTCAAAAACGGCAAGTGCGGCTTCACTTTGTTTTTTCAACTGTTCCGGCGGCGCTTTCAGGATCCTGAGCATCGCGGAAGTCATTTGCTTTTCATCGGCGGGTTGGACGAGCGTTCCGAACATCGGAGAGGAGAGGATGTTCCGGACTCCGCCGGAGTCTGCGGCAATGACGGGGCATCGGGCGGCGATAGCTTCCAGGACGACAAGCCCGAAGGGTTCTTTGAGCGATGACAGAACAAAGCAATCAGCGGCATGCAGCAGGTTGGGCGCGTCTTTGCGGAATCCGGCCAGAAAAACTGCGGACTGAAGTTCCAGAGTCTGGATGAGTTCCGTCAGCCGGTTCCGCTCCGGGCCTTCACCGGCGATGAGCAGCCGGGCGTTCGGATGCTGCTCGTAAACCGGTTTGAAGGCGCGGATCAAGCAGTCGAAACCCTTTTCTTCTGCAAGACGGCCAAGACCCAGAAAAACAAAATGTTCAGGCGCGAAATTCCACTCGGCCCGGACGGTCTGCCGTTCGGCGGTCGGGGTGCTGTACCGTTCGATGTTAATGGAGTTAGGTATGGTGGTGAATTTTTCAGGGGCAATACCGGAGATTTTTGTTTTGACGGAGGTGGTTACAGAGTCCGAGCAGCCCGCCAGACAGTCAATTCGCCGGCCGAGCAGGCGGTAAAAGAGTTTCCGTTTGGGTTTCCTGACCAGATTAAAGCTGTGAACGTGCGCCAGCACTTTGACATGAGTCAAAAAGACAGCGGCCCAGACGGCGCAGACGATGCAGACGCGGTTGTGGGCATGAATCAAATCAACCCGATTCTCCTTCAGTATCTTTAACAGCTTGAATACGGCAGAGATCAGACGGACTTTCTGATGTTTTTGGAAAAGGTAGAAGCAAGGGAACCCGTCCGTCTCCATCTGGTTGGGCAAGTCCGACTTCTGCTGGAGATAGATCAGGATGAACCGGTATTTGCTCCGGTCATGCATCCTGATTTTTTCGAACGTGAAATAGTCGTATTCATGGTCGAAATGAGCCGGCGTCAGATTTGCTATGACTTTTGTGTTCAAACGTAATCCTTTTCAAGTCAGCCTTGTGCAGATGGCTGAAAAATGATGTGTTTATCCCCATGTACCGTCAATGCAATACTCCGGCGGTTTTGGAAAACAGCAGATAAAAGCGCGTATGAGTTCTCCTTTGGTAAGCGTATTGATTCCGACCTATGAATATGCCCGGTTTCTGCCGGAAGCGATTGAATCGGTATTGGCGCAGGATTTTAAGGATTTCGAACTGATCATTGCGGACGACGCCTCGCAGGATAACACGGCGGAAATCTGCCGGAAATACGCCGGACAGGATGTCCGGGTTGTGTTTGTTCAACACCCGGAAAACCTTGGACTGGTTGAGAATTTGAACTGGTGTTTGCGAAAAGCCCGCGGGAAATATATCAAATATCTGCTGGCCGACGACCGGTTGAATCATCCTTCTGCGCTGAGGAAAATGGTCGGTGTTTTGGAGCAGCATCCGGCGGTGGCTTTGGTGTCTTCCTCCCGGCTGATTATTAATGAAGCATCCTGTCCGGTTCGTCTGAAAAACGAGCTGGGACGCAAAGACCGGATGTTTGACAAGGAACAGATGCTCCGGCGCTGTTTTTCGATTGAGGGGCATAACAATCTGATCGGCGAGCCTTCCGCAGTTCTTTTCCGGCGGGAGCAGGCCTCGCGGGGATTTGATCCGGATTACCGCCAGCTGGTGGATCTGGAGATGTGGTTTTATCTTTTGCAAAACGGAGCGCTTTATTACATCAGCGATCCGCTTTGCTGTTTTAGAAAGCATTCCCGGCAGCAGACCGAGGTGAACCGCCGGCAGGGTGTTTATTTGCTGGAATCAGTTGCTTTGTTTGCAACCCACGGCGGCGACGACAAAAGTGTTTTATTCAGACAATTGCATATCATCAACAAAAAGAAGGGGGCTCAGGATCTGCCGTTTATTACGCAGCTTAAACAGCGGTTCACGCCGGCCGAATATGCTGCGGAGTATTTGCAGTACCGGTTGATGCGCCCGTTTTTCAATGCACGGCGGTCTGTGCGCACCCGGATTCGTGCCGCCGGTATCTGTCTCGATGCGTTGCTGTGGAAAATAATATGAACCAGCCAGCCGTCAGCATATTGATTCCGACATACAACTACGCCCGGTTTCTGCCGGAGGCGATTGAGTCGGTTCTGGCTCAGGATTTCATAGATTTTGAATTGCTCATCGCGGATGACGCTTCGACGGATAATACGGCGGAAGTCTGCATGAGGTATACGGAAAAGGATCGGCGGATCCGTTTTGTCCGGCATGAACACAATTTGGGGATGGTTGAGAACTGGAACTGGTGTCTTCGGGCAGCCTGCGGCCGATACATCAAATATCTGCTGGCTGATGACAGGTTCGACCAGCCGTATGCTTTGCGGCGATTAGTTGAAGCTATCGGGCTGCCCGGTGTCTCGCTGGTCACTTCTGCCCGGAATTTAATTGATGACACATCGCGAACAACGGGGCTTTGGAATCCGCTGGGAACGGAAGACCTCCGCATATCCGGGAAGCAATTGGTGTCCCGATGTCTGCACGACGATGAAAATCTGATCGGGGAACCGACGGCCGTTTTGTTCCGGGCCGCCGATGCCGTCTGCGGGTTTGACTTGGGATACCGGCAGCTGGTTGATTTGGAAATGTGGTTTTATCTGCTGCAACAGGGCGATTTGGCCTACATCAGCACGCCTCTTTGCTGTTTCAGGAGACACCCGGCACAGCAGACGGAAGCCAACCGGAAAACCGGAATGCATTGGTATGAAATGGCCGCCTTATGCCGGCGTTATTTGCGCGGCAGTGCCGGAAAGACGACGCTTTTTTGTCAGCTGTGTCGTATAAGAAAACGAAAACATTCGGAACTTGCCCGTTTAGAAGCGGAGTTGCGGGCGGATTTTACATCTGTTGAATACCCGCTGTATTACTTCCAATATAAATTCTTACGTTTAATACGCAGAATTAAAAGGTCAGCTGTGCGGCGTCTTCAAGGGTGCCGCGAAGGCGGGTTGCGGAGATGCGGAGCCGCCGGACCGGCAGGGTATGCAACCGGTTCCGGCAAAGAAACCTGGAAAACACGGAAATAAAAACATGGGATTACGCAGAAGACTAAAGAAAATTTTCCGCGCCGGGCCGCGTCCCGTTTTTGCTGACGAACCGTATGAAAATCAGCAGAAGTTCTCCGGGCGCTGTACAGACATCAAAGCGGTGTGCTTTTATCTGCCGCAGTTTCACCGGATTCCAGAAAATGATTCCTGGTGGGGCGAAGGATTTACGGAATGGACCAATACACGCAAGGCAAAACCTTTGTATAAAGGGCATTATCAGCCCAGGAAACCGCACAGTGATATTGGTGAATATGATTTAACGGATGTTTCTGTCCTGGAAAAACAGGCGGCAATGGCAAAAAACCACGGGATTTCCGGTTTTTGTTTTTATCATTATTATTTTAACGGGAAAAAACTGCTGGAAAAACCGCTTAAACTTTTTCTGGAGCATCCCGGAATTGATATAAAATTCTGTTTGTGCTGGGCTAACGGACATTGGACCAGGGCGTGGGACGGACGCAATCGCGAATTGCTCATTGAGCAGCGACACAGTGCAATCGATGATATCGAATTTATAAAAGATATCGCCGTATGTTTAAAAGATGCCCGTTATATTCGAATTGGCGGGAACCCCTTGCTGCTCGTATACGACACAAAACTGCTGCCTGACCCGGCGGCGACGGCTGAACGCTGGCGAACGTGGTGCAGAGAAAACGGTATCGGTGAGATTTGTCTGGCAACGGTCGCTGAATCGGGGGTTTTTATAAATCCGGCCGATATCGGGTTTGACTGGCTTGTTGAGTTTCCTCCGCATCCGATAGCGAAACATGCGGTTCTTGATGTCGTTTCCAAAGGATTTCACGGAAGAATTATGAATTATAAATATCTGGTGAATGAGGTTTTTTGCGGTCGCGCAAAGCTGGATGCTGTTTCGGTTAAAAATTGTTTCCGCGGGGCGATGCTGCATTGGGATAACAGCGCAAGAACCGGCAACAAGGCGCAGATCTGGGAGAATTTTTCATATAAACTTTATTATAAGTGGCTGAGGTTTTTGATTCAGGATGCCCGTGCGAGACATGACGATGACCGGCGGTATATTTTTATCAATGCCTGGAATGAGTGGGCTGAAGGAACCTATTTGGAACCGGATCAAAAGCATGGATACAAAGCATTGAATACGACATCCAAAGCACTGTTCGATCTCGATTTTGAAACCGGACTCAAAATAGATCCGAAGCAGGATGTGAACAGTTCCCGCAGCTCCCGCTATGATCAGCAATACAGCACCGTAAGAGATTTGATTGCCGGGAAGGATGCAAACAACAGCTGGAGTCTGCTTGCGAATAAAATCCGTCCCGGCTGCCGGGTGCTGGAGTTCGGCCCGGCATCGGGTTACATGACCCGCTATCTCAAGGAAGAGTTGGGTTGTGAGGTTTATGTCGTTGAAATTGATCCGGGGTGTGCCGACAGAGCAAAACCGTATGCAGCCAAGTCGTTTGTCGGGGATATCGAAACCTTCGGTTGGGCGGAGCAATGGGGAAATGAGCGGTTTGACATCATTCTGTTTGCCGATGTTCTGGAACACCTGAGGGATCCGTGGAAAGCATTGCATGTTGCGACGCGGTTTCTTAAGTCCCACGGGCGGCTTTTGGCCAGTATTCCTAATCTTGCGCACAACAGTGTTCTGATTGAACTCTGGGCAAACCGGTTCACATATCGCCACGTCGGACTTCTCGACAACACACATTTGCGTTTTTTTTCAGAGGCCTCGGTAAAAGAGATGTTCGTATCCGCCGGACTCGATATCCGTTCGCTCGGACACACTCACTATAGGCCGCGAAAAACGGAGTTTGAAAATTCGCTGAAAGCGCTGCCGTGGATTGTGCGGCGGGCTTTCGCAAAAAGACCTCTGGCAAACGCGTATCAATTTATTATTGAGGCGGCATTTTCACCCGCAACAAATCAGATCTTGAAATCGACAAATGAAATCCGGTTTTTATCGCGGGACAATGAGCGGGAAACGCTCAGATAACCGTGTGCATGTCGGCACAGGGCGGACAGCGCCGGACAAGCTGAGAAGGAATTAATGATCTATCAGTGTTACTTCGTCCCGGAACAGAAACAGGAGCTGTTTAACAGCACTGTTTATTGCGGATTCGGACTGGAGCCGGAGGTTAATCCGTGTGTTACCGCGAATTGTCCTGAACTTGAAGATTCCTCTGTACGATTGGCGTTGAGCGAATATGCCGCATTTTTGTACCTGTGGCGGAACCCGCCTTGCGACGGCGATAACTGGATCGGATTCACTTCATATCGCCAGTCCGCTAAGACGCCGTTTGTGTTCCGCTCGAAACAACAGGTTCGCCGGGCATTATGGCTGCATGATGCAGCCGGCTGGGGCTTTCGCAAAGTCAGCAGGCTTCAGGTGGAGCCCTGGTGCGGTGCCGCTGCCCAGGCCGAAAAAGCACACCCCGGGATTATGAAATTCCTTGAAATTCTTGCGGCGGAATTCGACTTCGAATTGCCGCAAAGATTTTTTACAGACCGGTATATTCTCTATGCGAACTACTGGGTAATGCGCAAAACCCTTTTCACCCGGTACATGGAGTGGTCATGGCCGAAAATTCGATGGTGCTTGGAGCACCGGAACGACTATGATTATCTCCGGGATCCTTTATTTGAACAGGCAAACAGTTTTGAGAGTTCCGGTTCTTCCGGAAAAACGAGGAATATCGGGTGTGTTATGGAACGGTTGTTTATTGTTTGGTATATGGATCAGAATTTAAAAATCAGGGTGCTTGGGCCGTGCCCCCGCGTTTGAGTGGCCGTTACCGGATAGGTTTTAGATGAAAATTTTAATTACAGGGAATAGAGGACAATTGGGTGCTGACTGCACGTCTGTCATCCCGGTGGCGCAGGGCGTTGATCTGCCGGAGATTGATATCACGGATCGTTTCCAATGCTTGAAAACGCTGGATTCTCTGCGGCCATCCGTGATCATCAACTGCGCGGCCTATACAGCGGTGGACGCATGCGAGACCGATTCCAACTGCTGGAAGGTCAATGCCGCCGGGCCGGAAAATCTGGCCGGATGGGCGGCGGCGAACGGCGCATTTCTGGTGCAGATTTCGACCGATTATGTTTTCGACGGAAAAAGACCGCTGTTTGAAAGTTACAGCGAACAGGATGCGCCTGCACCGGTTTCCGAATACGGGAAGTCCAAGCTGGCCGGTGAGCAGGCGGTTCTCGCCGGCGGGGCGGATGCCGCCGTTTTGCGGACGGCCTGGCTGTACGGCGCGCACGGCAGGAATTTCCTGAAGACCATGCTGCGGCTGGCCTTGCAAAATCCCGGGCGCGAAATCCGCGTGGTGAATGACCAGTTCGGCTCGCCGACCTGGTCTCATACGCTGGCGCGGCAGATTGAGGCCGTGATGAATGCGCGGGCGACCGGTGTTTTTCACGCGACATCGGAAGGATACTGTTCCTGGTTTGAGCTGGCGGCCCGTTTCTTGAACTTAATGGACGTGCCGCACCGGATTGCGCCCTGCACAACGGCGGAATATCCGACTCCGGCGCGCCGCCCGGCGAATTCGATTCTGGAAAATGCGGCGCTCAAGCAAAAGGGAATCAATCTTTTCGAAAACTGGGAAACCGGGCTGGAGCGCTTTGTTGCGGAGCATCGCGCCGCTTTAATCACAGAGATAAAAAGAATGTTGAAATGAAAATACTGGTGACGGGCGGAGCCGGGTTTGTTGGATCAGCGGTTTGCCGCTATCTGTGAGGAGAGAAATCAATACGGACAATATTTTCTGCGCCTGCCGGCAGAGAACAATGGATAAACTATGGAAATTACAAGTTTAGCGATACCGGAAGTTAAGTTGATTAAACCGCGGGTTTTTCCCGATGTCCGCGGATTTTTTCAGCAGACGTGGCACGAAGATCAGTACCGCCGGGCGGGAATTGATGTGCGGTTTGTTCAGGATAACTGGTCCCGTTCCGCCAAAGGCGCCTTGCGCGGTCTGCACTATCAGCTTGTGCATGCGCAGGACAAGCTGGTTTCCGTTGTGCGGGGCAGCGTGTTTGATGCGGCGGTCGACATCCGCAAGGGATCTCCGACCTTCGGAAAATGGGCCGGCGGAATTCTGTCGGATGAAAATCATCACCAGATGTTTATTCCCAAAGGCTTTGCCCACGGGTTTTGCGTACTGAGTGATGAGGCGGACTTTGTTTACAAATGCAGCGACTTTTACACGCCGGGCGATGAATACGGCCTTTCCTGGAACGATCCGGATATTGGAATTCAATGGCCGGGTAAGGAATTTATCATCTCGCCGAAAGACGGAACGTGTCCTTTGCTGAAAGGAATTCCCGGCGGCCGTCTGCCGGAATTTTGCCGTTAAAACCGGCGGAGCATTTCCTGAGCGCCGCGGGAAATGTGCCTCGACAATCCGGCGGGGTATAGCTATACAAAACGGCTGATTACACAGGTCAGGAGCGCTATGAATGGTTGGTTGATTCTCGGTTTTTTTGCGCAGGCGCTGTTTGCGTCGCGGTTTATCGTCCAGTGGATTGCCAGCGAGCGGGCCGGCGAGAGTGTAATGCCGGAAGTCTTCTGGATGATCAGTCTGGCCGGATCCACCTTGCTGCTGGTGTACGCCATCTATAAACAGGATCCGGTTTTCATTGTCGGACAGGCCAGCGGGCTCTTTGTCTACTTCCGGAACATTCATCTCATCGAACGAAAGAAAAAATGCGCGAAGAAATAGAACTCTCAATTATTGCGCCGGCATTCAATGAACAGGACTGCCTGCCTCTGCTGGTGCGGGCCGTTTATGCCGCCTTGGCGCCGCTGAACCGCCCGTTTGAAATTCTGCTGGTGGACGATGCCAGCACCGACGGCACGGCGGAAGTGATCCGTAATCTGGCTAAGGAATATTCTGCCGTGCGTCCGGTGACCCACCTGTTCAACTGCGGACAAAGCGCCGCGGTCGCCTCCGGATTTCGTGCGGCATGCGGATGTGTTGTGATTACAATGGATGCGGATATGCAAAACCCGCCGTCTGAAATTCCGCGGCTTCTTGCCGAACTGACGCCCGGAACCGATGCGGTCTGCGGTGTACGGCGGAAAAGAAATGATCAATTCGTCCGCCGGCTTTCCTCCCGCGTCGCCAACAGCAGCCGCGACTGGATTACCGGTGTGCCGGTGAGGGATGCCGGCTGCGGATTCCGTGTGATCCGTAAAGAAGCGCTCCGTGAGATTCCTGTATTTAACGGAATGCACCGCTTTCTGACCACGATTTTGAAACTTCAGGGTTTTGCGGTTAAGGAAGTGGAAATCGCCCACGCCCCGCGTCCTGCCGGAAAATCGAAATATGGAATTCACAACCGGCTCTGGCGGGGCATTGCCGACTGTTTTGCGATGCGCTGGTATGCCAAACGCGTCGTGCCCGCAAAACGCTGCGAACATGAAAATGAATGCTGATCAGTCCGCCATGTTTCGAATGATTCCGTTTTGCTTTGGCGGACGGCGGCTTGCGATTTTAATCATCGCATGGCTTTCCCTGTTCGCGGGCATCAATTCGATTCCCGTGGAGGATCACGAAGCGTTCGTGCTGCAGACGGCGCGTGAAATGAACGCAAACGGCGACTGGGTTCTCCCGTATTTCAATCAGGCGCCGAGGCTGAATAAACCGCCGCTTAACTACTGGCTTACTTTGGCGATTTCCCGGATGGATCCTTTCAGCGCCGATATAGAACCGTGGCACGGGCGCGCCTGTTCAATGTTTGCCGGACTGATGCTGCTGCTTCTGGCCGCGTATGCCGGAGAAAAATTATACGGCGGACAGGCCGGTTTTCTGGCCGCGGTGCTGCTGCTTTCCGCCAAAGGGTTTTCTGATTTCTCAAATAATGCGCGGCCCGACTTTCTGTACGGAGTTCTCTGTGTGATGCAGCTTTCAGCCTGGATTGGCGCATGGCGGGCCAAGGAAGGTTCCCGGGCACAGGTGTTGCACGCCGGGCTGGGATGGGGACTGGCCGGTCTGGCCACGCTGACCAAAGGCCCGCAGGTTCCGGTGATCTTTCTGCTGGGCTTCCTGCTGTTTCTGCTTTGCGGCGCGGAACGCCGCCGGGCGCTTAAGGTTTTGCGGCCGTTCAGCGGTCTGGTGATCTGGCTGGCGATTTCTCTGCCGTGGTGGCTGTTACTCCAGCAACGGCTGAAGACGGCAGGGATTGATATCAGCCATACACAACTGTCGGGCTCTTTGCTGCAAACACTGTCCGGCTGGAAGGAAATCCTGAGCTTTTACTATGTTGTACGGCTTCTGCTTTTATTGCTTCCGGTCAGCCTGCTCCTGCCGCTGCTGATTGTCTGGAACCGGCGCAAGTTCGGAAAGCCTGGCGATGTTGAACGTCTTTTACTGTATGTCAGTGTGACTACGCTGGCGGTTTTCACCGCGGGCGGGCACTACCGCCCGCACTACATGCTGCCGCTGCTGCCGGTTCTTGCTCTTCTGCTGGCGGCATGGATCAGCCGGAGCGAAGGACATTCGATACCCAAGAAGATCTGGCGGATTCTGTTTGGAATCGGGCTTGCAGTGCTGGCGGTCTGTGCCGGACTCCTGCTGTGGCAGCGGCAATACATAACGGTAATTCTGCTGGCCGGTGCCGGTACGGCGCTGGTTTTTCTGGTAAGGAAAGAAGTAAATGAACCGGTCTGGCGCGAACGCCCGTTGTTTGTGCAATTAATCGCTGCGGCGCTCCTCTTTGTCCTGTTGTTTGCCGGATTCAATGAATTACCTCTGCGCAATACAACACGCGGTCAGGATCGTGATTTTGCGGTAACCGTCGGACAGAAAGTGAGTGCCGGTGATCAGCTTACAGCATGGAGCGAATTTCCTGATATCCTGCCGTATTACGCCCGCCATCAGGTCATTCTGATCAACGACCTGAATGAACTGAAAGCCCGTTTTTCACTGGCCGGTACCGGGCAGAATGTTTTCATGATCATTCCAAAAAATCAGCTGCCGGTGCTGAACGGAACTTTTGATGCTTCACTGCTGGCAACGAAAGTGAATAAGCGCAAACCCGAAAAAACGCTGGTGTTTGTAAAACTTCTGCGCGTCCCATAGCAGGATGCGGTTAGTTCACCGGTGCCGTGCGGCGTTTTTTGCGGCGGCGGGTACGCCGATCCATGAGCTTGAAACGATTGTGCATCCAGAACCATTGGTCGGGATAGGCGCGGATGGTTTCTTCGATCACCGTTTGATAGCGCTGAGTCAGTTTTTGAATCTGCTCTTCCTTCGGCGAGCCGTCGTCGATCCAGTCAATTTTGTCTCCGACAAGCACCTTGTACTGCTGGCGGCCCGTCTTGATCATGAAAACCGGGATAACGAGCGGATTGAATCGAATCTGCAGCGCGGCGCAGGAGGCCACGGCGAGAACTTCCTGCCCGAAAAACTGCACCGGTACGCCTTCTTTTTTGCCGATTTTCTGATCGATCAGGAACGCAACGGCTTCGCCTTGCCGGAGCGATTTTCCGATGAAGAGCAGCGCGTTTTTCTTATAGGAAATCCGGTTGCCGTGGCGGGTGCGTGACGGCACGATAATCTTTTCATCAATCAGCCGGTTGGTTCCCTGCCGGGCGACAATGTTGGACGGATAGCCGCAGAGCGAAGCGTAGTCGGCGATCAGTTCCCAGTTTCCAAGGTGGCCGGTCAGGTGGATGACGCCTTGGCTGGAACCGGCGCGGATGGAACGGTATTTTGCGAGTTCCGTGTCGTCCACCATGCCGAATATTTTTTCCGGCGGCATTTTGCCGGCCATGACGAGGAAGCTGTCGCCGGAGAACTGGGCCATATTCTGGAAAGAACGCCAGGCGATGCCGAACCGTTCGCCGAACTTTTTTTCCGGGAAGGCGATTTTAAGATTGGCCAGTGTCAGATTCCGGCGCCGGAAGTTGAGCAGAAAAAAAAGTGCACCGAATAAATTAAAAGTCCCCGCAATCAAACCGGCCGGCAGGATTTTCAGCAGGCCGATCAGTCCGCAGAGCAGCGCGTATTCAGTTTTTTCCCTGACTGGATTCATCCGTTTCCGACCGAGGTCAGCAGATCGTTCAGGTAAAGCTGCGTGATCATATCGCAGTCGAGGCGGTGACCCGCCTTGTATGAAGTGATTTCGCCGACGAAGCGCGCGTCGGGAATCAGCGCGGCCGCTGCGAGCAGATCAAGTACGCCGCGGTGCCACACCGCCTCCAGCGATTTTCCGTTGCGAACCATGTGCGGCTGGTTGTGATAACGGTTTTTGCGGGCGATCAGAATATTCTGATCGGTGTAGCCGAGATTGCGGATATCCGCGAAAATCTTGCCGACGGTTTTGCAGTAAAGCATTTTTCCGTACGGTGTATTGGTGCGCGCTTCGGCACCGGTCTGCACGTTGATGAAGTTGACGGGAAACTTAATGCGCTGCTGTCCGATGGCGTTGGGGAAGTTGACGGCGGCGTCCACAGTCAGCTTGGGCACAAGGCCTTTGTACGGGGCGAATGTCAGAAACTGTCCGTGCTCCCAGCAGATCGTCACCGGTTCTTTTACAGTCACATATTTAACCGGTCGGTTCACGGTGCGCCGTCCGGCGCGGTCGAATGCCTCAATCAGGTTGAGGCTTCCGTTGTTGAAAAGCGGCGGATCGCCGGAGTCGATTTTGATCATCAGATTGTCGATATCCAGACCCATGCGCAGCGAAATAATATGCTCCACCATACGCACATAGTTATGCGGCCCGCCGGCGCGCAGCACAATGTTGCTGACGGTCGAACCGGTCGTCCAGACGTTATCAATCGTCACGCGGATCGGCAGCGAGTTCGGCAGGTCTGTACGGTCCAGCCACCAGCCTTCGCGGTCGGTCGGTTCAAAGGTGATGGTCGTGGTGGATTTCCCGGCAAAGGTTCCCGATCCGGAAACGCTGACCGGCTCGGCAATGGTTTTCTGCTGGGTGCGGGGAGGGTGGCTCGGCTGGTCGGTCAGATCGAGATCAGCCGGTATCCGGTTGAACTCCTCATACGAAGCGGAAAGAATTTCTTCATTGCCCGCCAGCAGGCGGCCCGGGATTTTACTCATAGGTTCAGTCCGTAGTTAGATCATTAAATTTCGTGTTGTAAGATACGAAAGCCTCTATAGTCTTGCGAGTTCCAAACATTGGAAAATCAGACAAACTTTATGGAACACCGTAAATTATTCCGCTCGGTTGGAACCGTCAGTGCTTTTACCATGCTGAGCCGTCTGCTCGGCCTG
>JBAZTQ010000026.1:0-32974 GCA_041661845.1 Kiritimatiellales bacterium
GCGGCGACGGCTATGCAGGCTGGCCGGAAGTCGCGCCGTTCGATGTGATTATCGGCACCTGTGCGCCGGTGAGCGTTCCACCTTTGACGCAGTCACCGCCCGCGTCTGCAGAGATCTGCAGCTGTTCCGGCGCCCTTGCGAGGAAGACCCAGCCGCTTATCTTCAAAAGAGAGCCGCTTCTGCGCTTGAACAATTTTCCGCTCCGTGTAGGCTCTCCCGCATGGCTGCAAAAACCGACAAAAAAGAAGGCGCCTCCAACCTCGAGGCAGTACTCGCTGAAATCAAAAAGCAATACGGTGACGGAGCAATTGTCCGCCTCGGCGACGAAGCGGGTCCCCGTAAAATCCCCTGTATTTCCACCGGCGCGCTGACGCTGGATATCGCGCTTGGTATCGGCGGCGTTCCGCGCGGACGCGTAATCGAAATTTTCGGCCCGGAATCGTCCGGTAAGACCACGCTGGTTTCCCACATCATTGCCAACGTCCAGAAGGCGGGCGGTACGGCGGCTTTTATTGATACGGAGCATGCGCTTGATCCGGGCTACGCCCAGAAGATCGGCGTCGATCTGAATAATCTGCTGGTTTCGCAGCCGGACTCCGGCGAAGAAGCGCTCAATATCTGCGAATCGCTGGTGAAGAGCAATTCGATCGACGTCGTGGTTGTGGACTCTGTCGCGGCGCTGGCGCCGCGTGCCGAACTGGACGGCGAAATGGGTCAGTCGCACGTCGGTTTGCAGGCTCGTCTGATGAGTCAGGCGCTGCGCAAGCTGACTTCGGCGATCGCCCGCTCGAACTGCTGCTGTATTTTCACCAACCAGATCCGCGAAAAAGTCGGCGTGATGTTCGGCAGTCCCGAAACGACGCCCGGAGGCCGCGCGCTGAAGTTTTATTCCTCCGTGCGTCTCGACATCCGCCGCATCGGCCAGCTCAAGGACACGGCGGGCGCGATTTACGGCAACCGGACCAAAGTCAAAGTGGTCAAAAACAAAGTGGCTCCGCCGTTCACAACGGCTGAGTTCGACATTCTTTACGCCGAAGGCATTTCGTGGACCGGATCCATCGTGGACGCCGGCACCGACTGCGGTTTGATCGAAAAGAAAGGCTCCTGGCTTTCTTACAACGGTCAGCAGCTCGGGCAGGGCCGCGACGGTGCGCGCAAAGTGCTGATGGAAGACAAAAAGCTGGCGGACGAATTGGCTGAAAAAATCAAAGCGACCGCCAAGGCTAAAACCGACGGCGGCGAGTAAACGCGCCGCTGCCGGAAGCTCTGGCCGTATTTGAGAGGTGACAATGAGTCTTTTATGGGTGGTCGGCGGCTCGGGACTTTTTCTTCTTCTGGCCTATCTTACATACGGCCGGTTTCTTGCACACAAAGTGTTCCGGCTGGACGACCGCCGGATCACGCCGGCGGTCAAGCAGAACGACGGGCTGGATTATGTTCCCGCGAAAAAAGGAATGCTGCTGGGGCAGCATTTTTCCGCCATCGCCGCCGCCGGGCCGATCAACGGGCCGATTCTCGCCGGGGTGCTGTTCGGCTGGGCTCCCGCGCTGATCTGGATTCTGATCGGGTCGGTGCTGATCGGCGGTGTGCATGACATGGGTTCGCTGATTGCGTCGATCCGCCATGAAGCCCGGTCCATTACCGACGTGATCCGTACGCATGTTTCCCGCCGGGCGTGGGTGCTGTTCATGGTTTTCATCTGGATCACGCTGGTTTATATCATCGTGGCGTTCACAGACATCACCGCCGGTTCGTTTGTCGGCACGGTGACGCTGGAGTCCGGCGAAAAAGTCGGCGGCGGAGCGATTGCGGCCTCGTCGGTTCTTTACCTGATTCTGCCGGTGCTGATGGGTCTTCTTTTGAAATTCACCCGGCTCAAGGAGCGCTGGGCGCTGCTGATTTTCCTTCCGCTGGTCGGCGTCGCGATCTGGGCCGGTAAATATATGCCAGTCGATTTTCCGTCATGGCTGGCGGCTGATCCCGCCGCGGCTCAGAAACTGTGGTGTGTGCTGATTCTGGTTTACTGCATCGTCGCGTCGGTGGCTCCGGTGTGGCTGGTTCTTCAGCCGCGCGGCGCGATCGGCGGCTGTTTCCTGTATGCCGCGCTGATTGCCGCCGCGATCGGAGTGGTGTTCGGCGGTTGTCCGGTTCAGTACCCCGCGTTCACCCGGATCGGCGGAGGTCTGAACGCCGATTTCTGGTTCCCGATGTTTCCGCTGCTGTTTATTACGGTCGCCTGCGGTGCCTGTTCCGGATTCCATTCGCTGGTGTCGTCCGGCACGACATGTAAGCAGATTAAGAAGGAAAGCGACGTTAAGCCGATCGGTTACGGTGCGATGCTGCTCGAAGGCATGGTGGCGGTGGTTTCATTGGCCTGCGTGATGATCGTGGCGAAGGATGATCCGCTGGCGTCAAGAGCGCCGAATTTTATTTATGCGTCCGGGATCGGCCGGTTTCTGGAACTGATCGGCATTCCGGCGTCGTTCGGTATTTCGTTCGGACTGATGGCGTTCACGACGTTTGTGTACGACACGCTGGATGTCTGCACCCGGCTGGGACGTTATATTTTTGAAGAGCTGACCGGGCTGCGGAACTGGTTCGGCCGGCTGACCGGAACGATTCTTACTGCCGGGGTTCCGCTGTTTTTCATTTTCCGTACGGTGCTGGATGGTAAAGGAAATCCGGTGCCGGCCTGGAAAACATTCTGGAATCTGTTCGGTGCCTCCAATCAGCTGCTGGCGGCGCTGGCATTGATTGGCGTGTCGGTCTGGCTGATGAACACCCGGCGGAATTCCAAAGTCTGGATGGTGCCGTTTCTGCCTGCGGTATTCATGTTCGTGATATCCGACTGGTCGCTGATTCAGGTGCTGGTGGATAAATGGGGCGGCGGCAATGCCGCGATTCATCCGGCGGTACCGTTTATCGCGGTGGTGCTGATCGTTTTGTCGGCCTGGGTTGCGGTCGAAACCGGGCTGGCCATGTTTTGGAGGCCGTCCGCGGTTCAGGATGAACCGGTTCCGGTCATTTCAGAGGAAGCGTAATCTTTAAATTACGTTGTCATGCAGGATGAGGCGGGATATTTTTTGACCGCTTTTGGTCGAACCCTGTTTTAAGGTGAATAAATGAATGTGTTTAGAATTTTACTGCTGTGCAGTGCGGTGCTCGTTTTTTCCGGGTGCGGCAAGGCCAGGTTTGACGGCGCGAAGGCGATGGCCGAAACCGAGGCGCTGGTCAAAATCAGTCCGCGCGACGCGGGCGGCGGCGGCGCACGGCGCGCGTCGGTGCAGCTCGAAAGCCGTCTGAAGGCGCTGGGACTTAAAACGGCAGTCGATACTTTTTCCGAAGATACGCCGAACGGGAAAATGCATTTCAACAATGTGCTGGGCCGCATTCCGGGTAAGACAAACCGTCTGATTGTTCTGGCGTCGCATTTCGACACGAAGAGCGGAATAGCCAAAGATTTCCAGGGGGCGAACGATTCAGGGTCAAGTTCCGGCATACTGATGGAGCTGGCGCGGGTGCTGAAAAAACGCGGGCCGATTGAAACGGAGTTCCTGATCGCGTTTCTTGACGGCGAAGAATGCCGCAAAGAATACGGTCCGCATGAAGGCCTGCACGGCAGTCGTCATCTCGCTCAGCAGATTTATGATGCGGGCGGCGCGAAACTGGTCAAAGCCGTGATCGTGATCGATATGGTCGGCGACAGGGATCTGAACATTTCGATTCCGCGCAACAGTTCGCCCGAGCTGGTTAAAGAACTTTTTTATGCGGCTCATGAATTGGGTGTCCGTCCGAAGTTCAGCCTCGGCCCGGGTTCTATTCTGGACGACCATGTTCCGTTTTTTCTGGCGGGAATGCCGGTGGTGGATGTGATTGATTTCGACTACGGCTCCGCGCCGGGTCTCAACGATTACTGGCATACACCGAAAGACACGCTCGATAAGCTGTCCGTTAAAAGCCTGCAAACCGTCGGCGATGTGGTGATGCGGATGGTTGAGAACCTTCAGTAAAGGGGTGCGCACTCACGGAGTGCAGAAAAAAGCCGCAGGCAGTGCCTGCGGCTTACGGTTTTAATAACCCGCTTCTAAGGATTATTTTCCCAGCCGATCCGGATGAGCGCATCGCCCAGATCCCGGCCGATCCGGAGGAGGGCGGGTGTATTGAAGTGTATCTGACCTTCCGACAACCCCGCTGATACCGTGTATACCGAACCGGTGGTTTCCGTGGCGACGACCCCCGGTACGGTTGCGGCCACGGCATCCTGTGCGGCGCGTACAAGCGACCATTGCGTGAGCAGGTTCGTGTCGGTCGTGCTGATCTGGTTCGGAGAGATTTTAGACAGCACAAAAGGGAGGTTGGTGCCGTAAGTCATTCGCACGTCCGCAATGAAGTTTTCCAGATTCGTCTGATATTCGGCACCTTTGTTTTCCAAGGCATCTGATTCGCCTTGTACCCATCCCATTCCCAGTATTTTTACCGTATAGTCCGGATATTTTGCCTGCAATGCGGCGATCCCTTTAGAAACAGTGGACTGGAAAACCCGGTAAAGCCCGCCGTCGCCGTTGGTGGAACTTGTGCCGCCGGAACGCCAGTCGTTTGTGTCCCAAAGGCTGCTGCCGCCATGGGCAAACTTGATCACCGCCACTTTTGTGTCAGGCGTATAGATGCGGTCGCGCACCGTCCGGGCGAAACTTAATTCAGGTCCGAACCGGCTGATCGGTGCGTTGGTCAGCGCCGGATACTCGCCAGGCTGTTTGACGTTGGTATTGGAGTTGCCGGACTGAAGCGGCAGCAGCGTGTTTTCGGGCAGGAGTCCTGTTCCTGCGATTGTATAAAACATTTCCACATCGGACTGCGGCAGCCGCAACGGATTGCCGGTATCTTCCAGATACTGCTGATAGCCCCAGCCCAGTGCGTTGGACTGCCCGCCAAACAGGATGACATAGACTGTTTTTTTGCCCGAGACAGCTTTCTCCGCTTCCATGGCGCCGGTGCCGGCCGTATCGGCCAGACCGCTGAATCCCGGGCCGCCGGCCGCCACATATCCGTCACTCCGGCCGTTTGTACTGGAACTGACCCAGAAGGAATACAGCTTGCCGTTTTGCATATCGAAAAGAACCCGTACCGGCTTGCTGATGAGGCTCGAAAGGTCACTTGCACCTGTCCAGCCGACGGCGACAACCGTTCCGTTTGATTTTACCGGCACGCAGTTTTCGAACGTGAAGGGACTGATCGGGGCTCCGTTGCTGTCCACTATTTCAGCGCGCAGCTGTCCGCCCGTTTCCATCTCGGCATTTACAAACAGGTATTTGCCGGTAAAGCGCAACGGACGGGTTATCAGTGTGCCCGGTGTGCTGCCGGCGTTCATGCTGGCAAAACCGTCGCGTCTCAAGAAAGCCACGCCGGTGCTTCCGTTGTCGACATAGTCATACGATTTTCCGCCGTTACCCGTGCCTCCGTCCGGATGACCGCGGAATCCGGTATAGTAGAACCAGAGCTTGTCTCCCCGCACCAGACAAAGACCTCCCACGGATTGCACATATCCCCGATCCCAGGTGTCGATGCCGCGTTCGGCCCGGATGAAAGGAGTGCGGTCAGGGCGGGACCAGTGAAAGCCGTCCCGGCTGTAGGCCAGTTGCAGCTCGGTCGTCTTGGGCAGGCCGTTTGATGCGCACACATTGTTATCCGGCCCGTGCCAGATCTGGAAGACGCCGAGCATGATGCTTTCATAGGCCGCAGCATCCAGATTGTAGAGCTGCAGAGGCGGCTGGCCTGGAATCTCAGGATAAACCTTTACATCCAAATTATCGGCGGCGGCCCATAATACCGGCTCATCGGTTCTCCATTGTGCATTTGTGAAAGTGGAGGATTCCCAGTAACGGCGGGAACGGTCGCGGTAATCATCGCGCAGACTGTAAACCCACTTGTTGCGAAAAGGATTATAGAACATCGTGCTGCGGTCGCCCGTGCCGCCGGTTTTAGAGGCGCTGCTCCAGTTCCAGTTTACGCCGTCTTGCGACACCATCAGATCGGCACAGTTCGTGAAAGCACCGCCGGGTCTGCGCAGAAACATCTTGAAGCGTTCCGCCACATTCGTCGCTGTGCGATCAATGAAGACGGTCGAAGAGTCAGGTTTTATGGTCGCGGGCAGGATGCGGTTGGTGCCGTCAATGATGTTAGGGCGCTTCCACGTCAAACCATTCGTGCTGGTCGCGTAGGCCATCGACGTCAGCCACTTCGCTTCATACCACATTTGAAAACCATTTCGGGCCGGGTTCCACCAGACTCCGCCGCTTTTCGGTGCGGCGACAGCCTGGCCGCTATTTGTTCCTTCCAGTGCGGTTTCCGGCCAAAGAACGGGGTTGCCGGCATATTTCGTGGCGTGGTGAAATTCACGCTGCAGGTTGGTCGTTGCTTCAATCAGGAAGTCATCAACAAAAAGCTGCCGGCCCCGCCAGATCGGAATGACGGCCGGCGGATAGGTGAGATAAGGCACCGGCATCGGAGATTTGTCGTTATAATAAACCGTGCGGGGCGGCCAGGTTTTCGGTAAACGGATGCCGTTGTAGAGCGTTTCGCCTGTATTGCTTGGCCACGATGCCATGATATCGGGTTCTGCTATATACCGGTCGAAACCCAAAACAACGGCCCATTTTCCGAGCACAAGCATTTCGCCGGCTGCCATCGTTTTTTTATAAGTCCGCACCATATCATTAACGCTTGTTCCAAACAGTTGAAAGGCGGGTTCCGTGGTCTGGACAAACCCGGCCGCCAACAGTTCTGCCGAGCGTGAGTACGTCGGTGTTGGATTGGCGGGATCCTGCGTGAGGACGTATAGAACCCCGTTGCTTATACAGGTTAAGTTCACTCCTCCCGCGCGGCCTCGCAGGAAATTTTTTCCGTTCAGCGAGTTCGGACATCCTGCGAGCAGAAAGCCGCTGTCAGTGAATAACTTAACTCCCGGACTGAATACAGCCGCCTCCGGCTGCTGTTCGAGCACACGAATTACTGCGCCGGTCGTCTGCTGGGCGACGGATTGGGAGACGATGCCGCAGACAAGCAGTGTGACGGAAAATAGAAAAGCGATTTTAAACCTGCCGTGATGTCCGGAAGGTTTTGATCTCTTTTTTAGCAACGAGGGTATCAGCGCTGATTTCATGGCGACCTTTCAGTTTGAATTTTTCCTGCAACACAAAAAAACTGCCTCCTTAAGCAACCCGCAGCGGACATCACGGTGTGAACCGGTATTGGTTCGTGCCGCTTCCTGCGGTTTGCATTCCGGCCGGCAAATACACTTTGGCCGACGCGCCGGGCGGCACGGTTAGATCCAGCACGATCTCGCCGCCCACCCGTTCCCAATGCACTTTGATCCAGCCGCGCGGCGAATCGAATTCATAGGAAACCCAATTCAGTCCGGTGACGTATGACGGTCTTACGGAAAACACTTTGTAGCCGGGTGCTTCCGACAAAGGCTGAACGCCCGCCAGAGCGCGGGTGAAGAAAGAAGATAATCCGACGTAACAGGAATGCACTTTACTGGCGGCGCGATCCGGATCCCAAAGTTCCGGCCAGGTATTATAATTCCGATCCAGGAAGTAGGCGTAACCCGGATATTCGAGGCGTTGCAGCATATTAAAAAACCGCTGGTGATATCCTGAACGCTTAACCATGAAATCCAGAAAAAGCGGCAGACCCGCGCTTCCCGCATCAATGTAAGGTGCAGCTCGGATTTCTGCATCCAGTGCGGTGTTAACTTTCGCCTGTTCCGCCGCCGGCACCATACCGGTCAGTTGCGCCAGCATCGAAAACACCTGATTCGATTCAACATAAACACCGGTTGCAGGAACGAAAAATCTGGCGTGAACGGCCGGGCGCAAGGCATTCAGGCGGATACTCCATGTGGTCACATCAGCCGGTTTTTTTAACGCGCTGGATATCTGGTTCATGGTCTGAAGGTTCAGCGCATAGATTCCGTTGTTGAAAAAAAGTGCCTGCTGGCTGTCGCCCCAGTTGGAAACAATTGAGTCGAGTGCCCTTCTTTCCGGAGGAACGGGACGGGCCCAGTCGCCCAGAAAATTCCATTGGCCGAACTCATACCGTGAAAGAATTCCGTTGGTTACGGCTGTATGGAGATAATTCAGCCAGCGCCGGGCGGAATCCTCATTCTCTTCCAGTATTTTGCGGTCTCCGGACTGCACATAAAAATCCCACGGACCCAGAACCGTAAAGGAACTCCAAAGTGTTCCGCCGCCGCCGTTGTTGTCCGGAGCCGTATGGTATATATAGCCGTCCGTTCGCTGCACGTCCCGCCAGTCGCGGAGCCACTTTCTCACAAAGGCGTTCAGGTCGTAGGTTCCCGCCATTCCCCGGGAGGTGGCGAAAGCATGTTCGCCATATCCGCGCCGTTCCCGGTGCGTACAGTCGTGATTGTATCCGTCCAGCGTCAGATTCCGGTATGTATAGAGATCAGTTTCGTACATCGCGTTCAGCAGATCGTCCGAACATTGGAAAAATCCAATGCGGTCAAAATCGGTGCTGATGCGGTGCAGTTTGATGTCAGAAAGTGCCGGCGTACCGGTCAGGCCGGTGATCTCAACCCAGCGTCCGCACATCCAGTGAAAACGGTGCTGAAACAGCGCCGTTCCGCCCGCTCCGGGAATCACCTGGCTGTACTGTCCGAAATACTCGGGCTTGTTCGTATCACTCAGTGCGGCAAAACGAATCGGCTGGCCTGATGTGCCGTGAACCCGCGCTTCGAGTTGTCCGGTGTAAAAGCCCCCAAAATCCACCAGCACACTGCCATCCGTCCGCCGGACAATACTTTTTGCCTGAATCGTTTCCACGCGCCGCGTGGGCGGAATGATGTCGGAAGAAAGCGGCGATTTCTGGCTTCGGACGGTGGCGGAAGCCCATGCCGAATCCGCATAGCCGGTTTTGTTCCAGTCGGGAATGAAGGTACTGTCGTTCCATTGCTCACCCCCGTACATCGGCTTGGGAATAGCTGCGTAATAGCGCGTCAGATTGGAAGTCTTCGTCTTCCATGAGGCGTCGCTGACAAGCGTCTGACCGGCGATGTTTCCGTACACCAAAAATGCCGGCGTCACCGGGTCAGTGATATTGTTGTCTCCTATGCGGCCCGGAGAAAGCCAGACCGCCAGAGTGTTTTGCCCCGCCTTCAGATAGGGCGCGACGTCGTAGACCACATAAAGAACTCTTTTTGCCACGACCCAGGGCCCGATGATGCTGGCGTCCGGTGCCAGCGCACGGTCGCCCACTTTGGTTCCGTTGATATACAACTCGTGATAACCGCGGGATGCCAGCAACAGAAGCGCCTGTCCGGGCGCGACGTCCAGCGATATGGATTTACGGAACCATGATGTGCCGGTTTTCGGGTCGGCGGAAGCATCATAAATCCACTGTCCCGGTGCGGTCGTGCCGGGAATAAGTCCTGTCGCAAAGCGCGCAGGCACGCTCCAATCTGTCGCGATCCCGGAGCGGTCCTTGACCCGTATCTTCCACCAGCCGTTTTGCAGAGAAGTCAGGGGCACCCCGGCATACGGAATCAACTGACTTTCCGCCCCGTTTACCCATCCTGAATCCCACAAATTGCCTGTGTTGGCCGACAATTTGGCCGTGGATGAAGCCACCAGAATTTGATAGGCCGTCTGAAACTGCCCGTTCTCGGCGGAATCCAGCTTCCATGAAAAGCGGGGCTGGGCCGTCTCGATCCCCATCGGCTCAGCCACCTGCTCGCAGGATAACTTCCGGATAAGCAGCGTGGTCTGGGCGGCTGCGGGGCAGGTGCCGACAATGCTGATGAGAAGCATGACAGGAAAAAAAACGGCGGGATTAAATAATCTGCATAACGGGCGATGTCTCGGGGAATCCGAATGTCCTTTTGGCTGCGGGGATGTGAGTAATGCTTTCATAAGAAACCTTTCGTCAGAATTTTTCTTGCAATATAAAGCGCCACCAACGTATAAACAATATACAATAAAAAATGCACAATGTACAATAAAAAAATCGAAAGGAGGAATAATTAATCTGGTCGAATGAAAATCTTTCAAAAACAACCCGTAATCAATTAGGAGAATTCGTATGAAAATTCACCGGTTATATCTGCTTACGTTTCAGATTGTTGCTGTTTTCGCAATCGCGCCGCTGTCGCATGCGGTACATCATCCGTACACCCTTGATCAGCCGACGGCCGGCTCTTACCTCAACGAGGTCTGGGAGCGCTACGGGATGTCTGAAGGCCCGGCCAATGCCAACGGAAACGAAAAAGTAATTCTCGGGTCTTCCGGCTGGCATGAGTGGAATGCCCTCAAGGTGGCGTGGACGGATCATCAGCTCACCACGTATACCAACTCCATGAATTATATTAAAAACGTATGGGTGACCGGGCTTCCGGGGTGTCCCGCAACCACTTCAACCGCCACCGGATTTGTCTGGTCAGCCAATATTGCCGCCAATGATGGGCGGTGGATGGGCGGGCCAGCCTTTCTGCAATGGCACTACGACCAGATGCCCCGCTACATTTGCGCCGTCTATCACACCTACATGTGGGGCAGAGATTATGCTTTCTTAACCAATGTCATGCCCAAAGCCCGCGCCGTCATGTCGTATATGACGAACACTATGCAGGGCAGTACGGCGGGACTTCTTATCTGTCCCGGAGCAAACAACGGCCGTTCAGGAACACCCGGGCAAATCGGCGGCAACGGTACTCTCACCGGCGGCGGCACACCCAGTACCTATATGGATAATTTCCGGTCAGGTTACAAGGATGCCTGGATTAATGCCGTTTACTATACGGCGCTGCTTAATATGGCCGATCTGGAAGACGTGACCGGCAATACCGCCAAGGGCACCGAATACAGGAACATGGCGGCGACCGTGTCCCAAAATTTCAGTGCGGAACTGTGGCAGGGTTCCCGGTTCGTCGGCTGGAAGGATATCGACGGGCAGTTACACGGCGGGAATACGGATGGCGTCGGCTACACGTATGTGAATACCGAGGCCTTGGCCCGGGGGCTTGGCTCTCCCTGGCGGGCTCACCGGGTTTATAACTGGATGGATTCCGAAACGGCTCAACCCACGGTAAAAGGTGCTTATATCGGGAGCACGGATATTTACCAGGCGGTTATCGCGCCCCGTACTGTCACTGCGAGGATGCCTGATAAGGATTTCTGTGAATGGACCATGACGGGACGGTATGCGGCAGGCACCAATTATGTTTACGGCTACGGCAACCATATGCAGGATGGCGGAACCATAATGTTTTATAATTATTACGACGTCATGGCGCGCCTGAGATGGCTGGATGCCGACAATGCTTACACTAAGCTGGCAGACATGCTCCGGCGGTGTGCCTATGAGGGTAATTACATGAGCAATGGCACCAATCTCTCAAGGCTCTACAACAGCTATGGTGATTATTTCCTCGCCGTCGGCACGAGCAGCGCTTATCCGGAATCGGGGATCAGCGGGCTCTCGATGCTTTACGGTTTTATGGGCGTTGAGGCGAAAAAGAACGGGCTGAACATCAACCCGAAACTGCCGAGCAGGCTGTTCTCGGCCCAGTGCGCCGATACCTATTACCAGCGGACCAACCGAACCGTAAAGGTTGCCCGGGGTACCATTGTTCAGCAGCTTAACAGTCATACTGCACCGCAAACACTGGTTACTGCCAACGATGTTCTTTCGCAGGACTTTATTGCCACGGGTGCCTTCAATGAATTGGGTGTCTATATGGGGAATTATGTTACGAGCGGCAGCCGGTCGTGCGACGCCTCGCTGTATACCTATGCCAACGGGATTTACACCAAGGTGGCCACCCGGCAGCTGGTTGTGACGGACGACAACGCCTGGGCCAACTTCACGTTCCCGCTACAGAGCGCTAATCAGCAGTACCGCGTTGAGCTTTCAAATGTTGCCGGAGGGCAGCTTGCATGGTGGTGGCATGGAACCAGCAGCTACTGGACTGCGAATTGTGTCGCACAGAAAAACGGCGTTGATATCGGCGGCGGCTACCGCCTGCGCATTATGAACGCTCCGTTGACGACGGTGATTGCGGCGCCGACTCCCAACTGGAACGACGTTTGTCCTGCTACTAACGGTTTTCTCATGATGAGTTTCAATTCCACATCCTGGTTCACCAGAGTATCCGTTAACGTCGACATTCCTGCCGGTGAAAGTGCCGGGTGCAGCCTCATGCTGGAACGGGTAATGGGAACGGGCAATATTCGGACGGTTGCTGTTCAGGAATTCAATGAGGTGGAAGGCAACAGTTGGCTTACTCTCACGCTGGCGGATCAGCCGGCCGGCGATTACATCCTGACGATGAGCGAACCGGCCGGGATAATGCGCTGGAGACGCAATGCGACAGAGACCAACAGTCGCATCGGAGACACAACCAGAGTTCTGGACGACGGTACCACAACGGTCTTTTCCGGGGATCAGGTAATCAAAGTTGAACGCGGTCGGTATATCATTTCGGTAACCCCCGGACAGTCTGCTCCGGTTACCAACAATGTCGGGACTGCTTACATATTCAATCCCTGAAAAAACGGAGGGTACTGAATAAAAATCCCCGGGGCGGAAAGTCCCGGGGATTTTTTATATGACACCGGACGGACTGCACCGTCCCTGTCTATTGAGGAGGCAGGACGCCTTCTTTGACGAGCTGGGCGTCCATTTCCGGTGTGAGCGGCAGCGGTAACGGCGGCAGTCCGTTGCGGATGGCATCCATCTGTACATTTTCCAGATGCGTCTTCAGCGCTTCGCCCGTCAGGGCAGGTTCCGGCGGCGGTTCCGCTTCTTTTCGCCGTTCTTCTATTTTCTGCAGCAGCGCCCGGCGGCGTTCGGCATACGAAGACTGGCGGGAGGACTGTTCGGTTTTAGAGATCGGCTCGCCGGCACCTGCCTCCAGTTTGAAAAGAGCCACTTCGTTGCCTTTGCGCAGCATGGCTTCGGAAGCTTTGATGTCTGCTTCAACCACTTCAAGTCCGTCCTGCGGTTCGCCGATGCGGAGGATGTAGCTTTTTTGGGTGGTATTATCGACAACGCCGGCCCGTGTAGTGCCGTCCATGCCTTCAAAGAGCATGGATAGACGGAGGTTGCGGGCGAAAGACTGCGAGGCCGGAACCTGCACGACATCGGCTTCGGGCGGATCCTGACCGAACGGCTGCTTATCCAGAATAAGCTGGTAGCGCTTGAAACCGTCCTCATCCGCCAGGCTCAGCGCGGCGGAAAACAGCAGGATCAGGATGGTGTCACGGGTCTTCACGGTTCGGGATTATCCGTCCTTGTTTAATTTTCGTCAAGCGGTAGGCTCGGCAACATGAATATGAATATTGAATGTCGAATATCGAACCGCAGAAGCCAGAAGTTTCAATTCCTCCGGAGTTCAATATTGCTGATTCTGTGTTCTGCGGTTTTGCTGCCGCCCGGCCGGGCGGCGGCCCAGATGCCGCACCGCGTCGCGGTGCTGGTGAATGAAAACTCTCAGAACTCCAAAAAAGCCGCCGGTTTTTTTGCGGCGCTGCACGGCGTGCCGGGCGGCAATCTGATTTATCTGAATATTCCGGAGTCTCTGGTGAAAGGCAGGGCGGAGTGCACGCCGGAAGAGTTCCGGTCACTCATTTATGATCCCGCGCAGAAAATCATCGAAGAGCGCGGCCTGACCAATCAGGTGCTGGCGTGGGTCTATTCGGTTGATTTTCCGATCCGCGTGGTCACTTCGACCAACGCTATGCAGCAGATGTCGCTGATGGGGCTCACCTTTACGCGGGGCAAGATTCCGGCGGTTGACATGATCGAAAAAGGCCAGTTTTCCTCGCCGCTGTTTGCCGGGCCGGTCAAAGAGGGCGGGCCGAAAAATCCGGCGCGCTCCTTTGATATCTGGCAGGGCGGGCTGAAAGAGAAGATGCCGCTGCCTTCGATGATGCTGGGGTACACCGGCGACAACGGCACGGATATCGACACCGTGCTGCGCTGTCTGCAAAATGGAGTTCTTGCCCGGCGGAGCGGCGCGAATCCGCATATTCTTTTGATGCAGACGGACGACAAAGCCCGTTCCGGCCCGCGTGAGTGGCAGTATGCCGAAGTGAAAACTGAACTGGCGGCCCGGGCTTCTATTGAGATTTACACCAACCAGCCGCCCTCGCAGACCAATCTGATGGGCGTAATGACCGGCGCGGCGGCCGTGAAACCTGCGGATTTCGGCGTTTTCGCGCCGGGGGCCATGGCGGAACATCTCACCAGCTGGTCGGCTGAGTTTCAGAAGCCGCAGACCAAGTGTACCGAGTGGCTCAAGGCCGGTGCGACCGTGACGGCGGGTATGGTGACGGAGCCGTACAACGCGTGGGTAAAATTTCCGCACGCCCGCTTTTTCGTTTATTACGCCTCCGGCTGCTCGGCGATGGAAAGTTTTTATCAGTCGATTCTGAGCCCGATGCAGGTGCTGCTGCTGGGCGATCCGCTTTCGCAGATTGCCGGTCTGCCGGCGGAGATCAAAGCGATCGGACTCAGTAAGGAAATCTCCAGCAGTGTTGATTCCGCTTTTGTCGCCGAGGCGAAATTTCCGGTTGCTGCACCGGTGCTTTACAGCGCACTGCTCGACGGGAAGCAGATCAAAGCCGCCGACAGTATCACGTTGATCGAACTGCCGTTCAAAGAGATGGGCGACGGCTGGCACGAAATCCGTCTGATTGCGCAGGCGGCCCTGCCGGTAACGCCGGGAGGGTTTAAGGATTTTCCGGTGATGATCAATAAAAAAGGCCGTTCGGTGACGGTCGCCGGAATGACGAACGGCGTTTCACATCAGATCGTTGTCAAAGCCGTACCCGGCGGCAAAGAGAAGCCGAAGGAGATTTTTCTGCTTTGGAACGGGCGTCCGTTTGACCGTAAGCCGTATGCCGACGGCGTTGAACTTTCATTCGACGAGCGGACGGTCGGCGAAGGTCCGCACCGCGTACAGGCGGTTGCGGTTTATGAAGACGGCATGGAAGTGCGCAGTGCGCCGCAGGTTTTCGCGATCGCTTTTAAGCCGGAGGCAAAAGCCGAATGAGCCGCCGCTGTGTGTTTTTCGACCGCGACGGCGTGGTGAACCGCGTACCCGATCCCGAACGCTATGTGACCGGCTGGGACAAATTCCATCTGCTGCCCGCCTTTGTTGAATCGCTTTGCATCGCCCGGCAGCGCGACTGGCCGGCGGTGATTGTCACCAACCAGCAGGGCGTCGGCAAAGGCGAATATTCCGCGGAAACCGTCGAAGAGATGCACCGGAATCTGCGCCGCGTACTGATGGAGCAGGGGCTTGAGCTGCTCGATATTTTCTACTGTCCGCATCTGGTGTCGGACAACTGCGACTGCCGCAAGCCCAAGCCGGGCATGTTTTTGCTGGCCGCCGAAAAACATGACATTGATTTGAGCGCCTCGTGGATGGTCGGCGATCAGGAGCACGACGTTGCGGCCGGGCACGCCGCCGGGTGCCGCTGCATTCGCGTCGGCGGCAAAAAAACCGCCGCCGAACATCATGTTGCCTCCATGAATGAACTGCCCGCTCTGCTCGACAAAATCCTCTGATCCCTTTATTTTCCCGCGCTATGCAATGGATTTCCAACAGCCCTGCCGACACCTGGAACATCGCCGAGGAGTTTTTCCAAACTTTGGAAAAACCGGCGGTAATCGCTTTGCACGGTAATCTCGGTGCCGGTAAAACCTGCTTCACGCAGGGGCTGGCGCAGGCCGCCGGTGTCAAAGAGCCGGTGTGCAGCCCGACCTATACGATCATCAGCGAATATCGCGGAACGGTTCCGTTTCATCACATTGACCTTTACCGTCTGGGCGGTTCCGTAGAGGCCTTCGATCTCGGTCTCGATGAATATCTGGAGTCTGACGGCATCACCGTCATCGAATGGGCCGAGCGCGCCGCCGAGCTGCTGCCGCCATCGACCATTCATCTGCGTATTGATCGCGGCGAAGGCGATGACCAGCGCATTATCCGCATTGTGGAGAATCCGTTATGATCGTGCTTGGAATAGAACTCTCTTCACGGCAGGGCAGTCTGGCACTGCTCAAAGACGGCGTGGTGCTGGCTGAAAAAACATGGATCGGCGAGAACGTCCGCCACAACATACTTTTCCAAACCTTGGAAATGCTTCTGAGCGAAGCCGGTGTTTCATACGACGACATCTCGCTTTACGCCGTCGGGCGCGGGCCGGGATCGTTTTCCGGTATGCGGATGGCTTTTTCAGTCGCGCAGGCGCTGGCGCTGCCGAACAAGACCGAAGTGCGCGCCGTCAGCAGCGGCGCGGCGCTGGCCTTGGCCGTCGCACGGGAAGCCGGCGCAGAACAGATGGCTGTCGTTGGTGACGCCCGGCGCGGGCAATGCTGGTTTGGTCTTTTTTCTGTAGCCGCGTTCCATGAACGCGGACCGAGGTCGGGGCCCTCGGCTACAGTAGAACAGATTGGAGAATGGCGACTGGTTCCGTATGAGGAAGTCAATGTTCCTGCCGGCGCACTGGTCGTCAGCCCCGAAGCCGAGCGGCTGGTGAAAATTTTTCCGGACATTGGAACCCCGCGCTTTCCGCTGGCGCGCGACGTCGCGGCGCTGGCGCTCACACAGACGGAACCGGAACTGCCGGAACCGCTTTATCTGCATCCTCCGGTCTTTGTGGAGCCGAAATTCGGTTGAATTTTCACGATTTTTCTATAGAATTCGCAACAATGAAAAACAAACCCCTGTTTTTTCTGGCGGCACTTTTTTTATGTTCGATTGCTCAGGCCGTGATTATTGCCGGCGGCGACGGTTCCGGTAATACCACAGGAACCGGCGTGACCGGATGGGATTACGTCGGAAAAATTTCCGCAGCAAACGGTGCGCCATCCAGTGTCACCTATCTTGGCAACTCATGGTTCATCACGGCCTACCATGTGAAGCAGCTGGACAACCCGACGGGCGTGGTTCTCAACGCGAGTTCGTACACCATCGACAGTTCCAGCTGGAAAAGAATCACCAACAGCACGGGAAGCGGTGCGGATCTGGTGCTTTTCAAAGTGACAAACAGTATTGCCGGTCTTTCTGCGGTAAGCATTGCCGTCAGCACGCCGACAAACGGTTCCGCGCTCAAGATGATCGGTGACGGGCGGAACAGGGATGCAACAAACACCACATGGTACGTCGACACCACTCCAAGTAATTGGGTGTGGGCGGTTACCAACTTCAGCGGTGCGGATGCCGTGGCTGACGGGTATAAATATGCTGCCGGCTCCGCCAAACGCTGGGGGGACAATACGGTCGACGGACCGGTTGGCGGTCTCGATGACGGATTTGGTTTGACCGATACCTTCTATGCCGATTTCGATGCCGTCGTTAATGAAGCTCAGGGTGCCACCTATGATTCCGGCGGCGGCGTTTTTACCGGGACGACCAATAACTGGCAGCTCGCCGGAATCATGCTGACGGTTGGAACCTATAACAGCCAGCCGGCCGGTACGGCGATTTTCGGCGATGAAACCTATATGGCGGACTTGTCCGTTTACAGGAATCAGATCAACCAGACGATACCGGAGCCGACGACAGGGATTCTCGTGGTCGGTATCGGTGTCGTATTCGGCGTGATCAAACGCCTGCGGTATATGTATCAATGAAACGTCGTATTATAGTTTCTGCTTTGTTGCTGGCCGCAGGTTTAGCGCCGGCAGTTATTATTTCCGGCGGGAATGGTGCAGTAAATACAACAGCACCTTCTGATGATCCGGGATGGAGCAATGTCGGCTCTATCCGTGCCGGGAACGGGGGAAGCAGTCGTGCCGGTGCCGTGTATTTGGGAGACAAATGGTTTGTTACGGCCAATCACATCTATGCTCTGGATAATCCGACAGGCGTGGTGGTCGGGGCGAGTTGTTACACCGTAGACAGCAACAGCTGGACGCGTTTGCAAAACACTCAATTTCCAAATGCCGGGACGGATACAGATCTAATGTTGTTTCAGGTGAAGGAACGCCCCGTTTTGCCGTCACTGCGTATTCGTAGCAGTCAGATTAGTTTCGGCGCGAACGTGATTATGATTGGCAACGGCTATGATCGGCAGAGCGATCTGGTTTACTGGAATTCGTCGTGGCTGGTGACGAATGCCACCAGCGGTGTTTATAGCGGGTATCTGTGGAACACGTCTTCAGCAATTCTCCGCTGGGGAACGAATCGTGTTTCAGCCTCTGCACAGAACAATTGGCTTAATTACGGATATGGGAATGTCCGGGCTTTCCAAACGACTTTTGACGGGAACAGAGGTAGTAATGAATGCCAAGCGGCCCAGTACGATTCAGGCGGCGGAGCGTTTTATAAAAACAGCGGCAACTGGGAATTGGCGGGGATCATGCTGAGCGTTGATCAGCCTGCCGGTAATGCCGCAGTGTATGGTTATGACAGTTACATGGCGGACATTTCGGATTTCCGGTCACAGATTACCAATCTGATGGTGAATTTTGATTCCGACGTCGACGGACTGCCTGACTGGTGGGAAAAGAAATACACCAACAGTGCAACGTCCATGGTTGCCACAAACGACAGCGACAGTGACCATTTTTCCAACCTGCAGGAATACACGGCGGACACCAATCCGACCAATGCCGCCTCTTTCTTTGAAATGAGCGGGTTTCTGGCTTCGACCAATCAGACCGTTTATTTCACCGGCAGCACGGCGCGGCAGTATCAGGTTTTCCATACCACCAACGATTTAGCCGTCACCAATCTTGTCTGGATTGCGGCGAACACCAATAAGGTCTGGGGCTTCGGAACCAACTCGTCGATCACGGTGACGATCACGGCGGACAAGGCCTTTTACCGGCTGCGGGTGACGCTGCCTTAATAAAATCACCTTGACACTCCGGCGGCGGCTCCCTATCAACCTTGCAGCTATGAAACGCGATGTAATTGTTGATTTAGGTGACCGCTCGTACCCCATCCATATCGGTTCGGGGAATCTCGATTCGCTTGGCGAAGCTTGCAAAACCGCCGGGCTCAAGGGGCGCTGCCTGATTGTCACCGACGAAAATGTCGCGCCGCTCTACGGCTCCCGCGTTGTCCAATCGTTGGAAAAGGCCGGGTTCAAACCGGCGCTCGAAGTGCTTCCGGCGGGCGAAACGACCAAAAGCCAGTCACAGCTTTTGAATCTCTACAGCAAAGCCGCCGCGCACGGCCTCGACCGAAAATGTTTTATGGTCGCCCTCGGCGGCGGCGTCATCGGCGACCTGACCGGCTTTGCCGCCGCCAGCTGGTTGCGCGGTATCCGCTTTGTACAGGTACCGACCTCTCTTTTGGCGATGGTCGACAGTTCCGTCGGCGGGAAAACCGGCATCAACATCCCTGAAGGCAAAAACCTCGTCGGCGCATTTCATCAGCCGGAGCTGGTTTTGATGGATCTCAATACGCTCAAGACGCTTCCGCCGCGCGAACTGGCCGCCGGCATGGCCGAAGTGGTCAAGTACGGCATCATCTGGGATGCGGTACTTTTCCAGACCTTGGAAAAATCCGGCGCAGATTTTACAAACCTTGGAGAAACCGTCGCCCGCTGCTGTGAGATCAAAGCGGAAGTCGTCGGCTTGGACGAACGCGAAGGCGGGCTGCGCGGTATTCTGAATTTCGGACACACGGCGGCGCACGCCATCGAAAACGTAGCGGGCTATGGCGAATTTCTCCACGGCGAAGCGGTGGCGATCGGCATGGTTTATGCCGCGCATCTTTCCGTTGCGCTCAAGGGGCTTTCGGTAGCCGAATCGGCGCGGATCGAAAAACTGCTGGTCAGCCTTTCGCTGCCGGTCGGCGCACCGGATCTGGCGTGGAAAGATATCCGCGCGGCGATGGACGTCGATAAGAAGACGGTTGGCGGATTGCCGAAGTTTGTGCTGGCCGACCGCATCGGCCATGTCGAATTCGGATGCGAAGTTCCTGAAGAACTGCTGGAAGATATTTGGAACGGGATGGGGCAAGGGCAAAATCATTAAGGGCAAAATCATTTTCAAAAGGGATCTCTTATGCCAATAGAGGGTTCCAGTTCTATTCAGCCTCTTGATCAGGAGGAGTTTCACGCTCTGGATAAAACGGTTATGAAACATGCCTTTGCTGTTCATAATCAGCTGGGGAGATTTTTTGACGAGAATATCTATCAGGCAGAGCTTGTTCGCCTTTGTCTGCAGGAGGGAATACCGACTCAGCGTGAAGTCATGATTTCCGCAGCACATAAAACCTTCCGCAAAGATTTCTTTTTGGATGCGCTTTTTGGGAGTGGATCAATTTACGAATTGAAGTGTGTTGCCGGACTGACGGGCGGGAATGAAAGCCAGCTCATCAATTATCTGCTTTTGGCCGGTGTGCAGCATGGAAAGCTGATTAATTTCCGGTTGCCGTCGGTAGAGAGTCGCTTCGTATCGACAGGGTTGACTCATGAAAAACGTCAGGCATTCCACCTTGATCTTTCAGAATTTAAACCCGCCGGGGCGCAATGTGAACATGTTGAAACACTGATACAGTCCTTGCTGAAAGACTGGGGGGCTTTTCTTTCTATCGAGCTTTACCGGGAGGCCGTCGTTCATTTTCTGGGCGGCGAGGAACAGGTGGTTCACCCTGTGGATGTGGTTTGTAATAACCAGACCATCGGAAGAAAAAAGATTTGTCTGATAGATGGGAAAACGGCACTTCACCTGTCTGCGATGACTCACGGTCTTGCGGGATACGAAATTCACCTTCATCGCTTTTTATCCCATACAAAGCTGGATTCAATCCTATGGATTAACTTTAATCAGGATCAGGTTGTTTTTAAAACGGTTCTGCGAAGATGATTTTGCCCTTAATGATTTTGCCAAAAAGGCGGTAAAGATGGCATCAGTCAATGAACAGATTGTGCGCGAGTATTTTGAAACGCTCGGCTTTTTCGTTATTCAGCCCAACAAGCATCAGGTCGCGGCGCGCCATAAGCTCGACGTGGAGGAGATTGACCTGCTGATTGCGCGGCCCGGGCAGGCCGGAGTTTTTACTACGCCGCCGCAGATTGTCTGGGGCGCGCCGGAACTCTCCAAGGTGCAGCGCGCTATTGTCAGCATTCGCGGCTGGCATACCGACCGGTTCAGTCCGGCGGTGATCAAAAAGAATCCCGACATTTTCCGGTTCGCCGAACTGTCCGTTATCAAAGAAGCACGCAAAACGCTGGGGCCGGGTTCGGTCACGAAAATCCTCTGTCTTTCCGACCTGACGGCTACAACCGGTCCGCAGGAAGAGACGCTGAACCTTTTCCGGCTGGGCGGAATTGACGGCGTCGTTTCGTTCCGCACGATGCTGCTGGAACTGATCGAAAGCGTGGATGTCGCCAAAAATTATGAAAAGTCGGATCTCATCCAGACCCTGCGCATTCTGAAAACGTACGACCTGCTCAAAGAGGCTCAGCTTGATCTGTTCGAGAAGCCGAAAGCCAGAAAAACGAAATCATGACGGATCGTGAAGCGTACATTGCTCTGAACATGATTGAAGGAATCGGGCCGATCAAGGTTCGGGCCCTGATTGATGCGCTGGGCTCGCCGCAGGCCGTTTTCGATCCGGAGCAGTCCGACCTGCGGATGGTTAAAGGAATCGGCGAGAAACTTTCTGAAACCATCCTGACGCAACGTACGCAGGTTGATCCGCAGGCCGAGATCGAACAGGCGGCCGCGCTGGGCATCCGCATCATCACGCCGCTCGACGCCGAATATCCGGACGCGCTTAAGACGATTCACGATCCGCCGCTGGCGCTTTATGTGCGCGGAAAACTGGAGCCGCGCGACCGCCACGCGCTGGGAATCGTCGGCTCGCGCAAATGCACGAGCTACGGCCTGAGCACGGCTGACCGGCTGGCTTATCAGCTCGCGCAGACGGGCTTCACGGTGGTGAGCGGTCTGGCCCGCGGAATTGACAGCGCGGCTCATGAGGGCGCGCTCAAAGCCAAGGGCCGCACGATCGCGGTGCTCGGCGCGGCGATTGATCAGCTTTATCCGCCTGAAAATGCAGAACTGGCCGACGCGATTGCCGGGAGCGGCGCGGTCATCAGTGAATATCCGCTTGGACGGCCTGCCGACCGTCAGACTTTTCCGTACCGCAACCGGATTATCAGCGGGCTTTCAATGGGTGTTATTGTGGTCGAGGCCGGCTTCAAGAGCGGCTCGCTGCACACCTCCGATTCCGCCATGGAACAGGGCCGGAGCGTCTTCGCCGTGCCGGGCCGGATCGACTCTGCGGCGTCCAAAGGAACCAACTATTTAATAAAAAACGGGGCGAAATTGGTCGACAACGTCGGCGATATATTAGAAGAGTTCGAACTTTTGGTGCCTCCGGGGCAGTTTGAAAAACCGGCAAACGCTCCTGCGGCGCGGCCGGAAGTGCCGCTGTCGGAAGACGAACAGGCGCTGGTGAAAGCCCTTTGGGACGAGGAACTGGATGTGGACAGTCTGGCCCGCGCCGCCGGGCTTCCGAGCGCCAAAGTGAGTGCGCTGCTGGTCGGGCTGGAAATGAAACGCGTCGTTAAAATGCTGCCGGGCCGTGTGGTTGAACTGGCGGAAGATTTAAGAGGGATTTAGACGGAACACAAAGGCTCGAAGGGCTCGAAGAAATGACATATCAACCTTTATCGGAAGATCTGGAGCGGATCGGGAAAGAGATCGTGGACTCCGCTTATCGGGTTCATAAAGAACTGGGGCCCGGGTTGCTGGAGTCTGTGTATGAAGAGTGCATGATTTACGATCTCAGAAGAAAAGGGCTCAAGGTTGAGTCGCAGGTCTATGTCCCTATCGAATTTGATGGACAGCTTTTGACGCACAACAGACTGCGAATCGATATGCTGGTCGAAGACCGGGTGATTGTTGAAAATAAGGCGGTGGCAGAAATGATTGCTCTGTTTGATGCGCAGACGCTGACCTACCTCCGGATAGGAAAAATGCGATTGGGATATCTGATTAATTTCAATGTCACCTTAATTAAAAATGGTATTAAGCGCTTTGTTGTTTAACTTCGCGTCCTTTGTGCCTTTGTGTTTAACCAATGTCAGGAAACGGAACGATGAAATTAGTGATTGTAGAGTCTCCCGCCAAAGCGAAAACCATCAATAAATATCTGGGCGACGATTATATCGTCAAAGCCTCGATGGGCCATGTGCGCGACCTGCCGCCGAAGAAGCTGGGTGTGGATGTTGAAAAAGGCTTCGAGCCGGAATATGTCAATACGACCGGCCGCGCCAAAGTGATCACCGAGCTGAAGGCCGCCGCCAAGCTGTGTGATGAAGTGATTCTGGCACCCGACCCTGACCGCGAAGGGGAAGCGATTGCATGGCACCTTTTCGAACTGCTCAAGAAAATCGTTCCGCCGGAAAAATTCAGCCGCGTCACCTACAACGAAATCACCAAGCCGGCGATTAAAGAGGCGTTTTCCAAGCCCGGCGTGATTGACATGAACCGCGTCAATTCACAGCAGGCGCGCCGCGTACTCGACCGGCTGGTCGGTTTTAAAGTAAGTCCTTTGCTGTGGAAGCAGGTCAAGGGCGGCGTCAGCGCCGGCCGCGTACAGTCGGTTGCGCTTCGTCTGGTCTGCGAGCGCGAAAACGAAATTAAGAATTTCAATCCGGAAGAATACTGGATGCTTGGCGCCAACGTCCGCAAGCTGATCAACCCGCGCGATCCGTTTGCCGTTAAGCTGGCGCAGGTCAACGGCGAAAAGGCTGAAATCAAGAGCAGCGAACAGGCGGCGAAAGTGCGCGCCGAACTCGAAGCGAGTTCACTGCATGTTGCGCGCATCATCGAAAAAGAGATTCAGCGCAAAGCGCGCGCACCTTTCATTACCAGCTCGCTCCAGCAGGCGGCCTCCAGCGTCTGCGGGTTTTCCCCGGCGCGCGCCATGAGCATTGCGCAGGCTTTGTATGAAACCGGGCTGATCACCTACATGCGAACCGACTCGTTCAACATCGCCAAAAGCGCGCAGGAAGCCTGTCACGCATTTGTTACGGCTGAATACGGCGCGGAGTATCTGCCCGAAAAGCCGAACTTCTACAAGAGCCGCGGCAATGCACAGGAAGCGCACGAAGCGATCCGGCCCACCGATGTCACGCAGACGCCGCCGAGTCTCGCTAACCTCAAGCCGGAAGAGCAGAAGCTCTACAAACTGATCTGGGAACGTTTTGTTGCCAGTCAGATGGTGCCTTCGCGCATCGCCCGCCGTACCGCTGAAATCGAAACCGGCGGCGATAATGTTTATCTTTTCCGCGCCACGTCTTCGGAAATTGTTTTCCCCGGCTATATGCGCGCCAGCGGTATCGAAAAAGCAACCGACAAGAAAAACGAGGACGACGAGGACGAAAACGAAGAAGTAAAACTGCCGCCGCTGACCGAAGGCGAAAAGCTCGACTGCGTGGAGTGGCTCGGCGAACAGAAGTTCACCAAACCGCCGGCGCGCTACAGCGAGTCGGCGCTCATCCGCGCGCTCGAAGAAAACGGCGTGGGCCGTCCGAGCACCTATGCGCAGACGCTGGCGACGCTCGACAAGCGCGAATACGTTGCTAAAGAAAAACGCTCGCTGGTACCGACGGAGGCCGGTATGCGGGTGAATGAGTTTTTGGTCGGCGCGCTCGATCCGCTTTTCAACGTCAAGTTCACCGCCGAGATGGAAGAAAAACTCGACCGGATCGAAGACGGCTCCGTCGAGTGGGCTGACATGATGCAGAAATTCTACACGCAGTTCCTTGAATGGCTTGAAGGCGCGCGTGACATGGCTGATCCCGCAGACACTCAGAATATTCTTACGGCGCTGGAACAGGTTAAAGAGTGGGCCGAACCGGTCAAACGCGGGCGCCGCACCTATTCGGACAGCGAAACGGTGCAGTCCGTCCGCGAAAAATTTGCGGAGGACGGACAGATTACTTCGCGGCAGCAGCAGATGCTTCATAATCTGGCGTGCAAGTATATGAGCCAGATCGGCGGAGACCAGATCAGTGCGCTCAAACTTGAAAAACCCGAAGCGGCTTCTGCCGAAACCGTCCGCAAGCTGGAACTGCTGACGCATGTTAAATTCGGTGAGGCGCGTAAAGTCGGCAAGAAGGTTTATGACGACGGCAAATTCTGCCAATCCTTGCGCCAGCAGGTGCAGGGCGGACGCAACCTCAGTGAACGCCAGCTGGCGGCACTCGACTCCGTGCTGACAAAATATTCCGAGCAGATTCCGGACTTTGAAACGATTAAGGCGAGTCTCAACATGGCCGCCAAGCCTGCGACGGCGGATGCCGGCCAGACCGGCGCGCTGCTTGATCTGCTCAAACCGATTCAGGTGTGGAACCCGCCGGTTATGCGCGGGAAGCGCGAATTCAACGATCAGAGTTTCTACGAGTCGCTGTCGACCCAGTTTGCGGGGAAAGGCGCGCTTTCCGAAAAACAGGTTGCAGCACTGAAGAAAATGATGGCCCGTTACGCCGCGCAGATTCCGGACTACGATACCCTCCGCGAGCAGTACGGCCTTCCTGAACCGAAGCAGAAAAAGTAGACGTGCCTGCAATGAACGCAATGGCAGATCCGTGTGTAGAGCATTTCGTTAAATACCTGCAAGGGGAGAAAAATGCTTCGGAACATACGATCAGCAATTACCTGATCGATATCCGTCAGTTCAGTGAACTGATCTGGGGCGAAGAGGCGCCGCCGCCGTACAACTGGAAAGAGGCCGACCGTCTTGCCGCCCGCAAGTTTCTGGTTTTTTTCCAGAAACTGGAAATGGAACCCACGACGACGGGCCGCAAGCTTTCGGCATTGCGTTCGTTTTACAAATTTCTGGTGCGCGAAGAGTATGTGCCGCTCAATCCGTTCAGCGGTCTGCATCTGCCGAAGAAGGGCAGTTATCTGCCCGCTGTTCTGTCGATGAACGAAGTAGAGCAGCTGCTGGCGGCACCGCACGCTTTGGCGGCGGCGGGAAAGCCGCTTGGCCTGTTTCAGGAATATATCCCGGTGCGCGACACCGCGATTCTCGAAGTGCTCTACAGCACCGGTATGCGTATCGGAGAGCTGGTCAAAATGACCGAAGCCCGGATCGACATTCTTTCCGGTATTGTCAGTGTGCTCGGAAAAGGTAAAAAGGAGCGGCTCTGTCCGCTGGGCCGGCCCGCCGAGCGGGCGCTGCAGAACGCGCTTTCGATGCGTTCCGATATCTGGAATTCGCTGGGCATAAAGGGCGATCCGCGGCGCGTTATTTTTCTCAATAAGCACGGCGGGCCGCTCACAGCGCGCTCCGTCGAACGGATGATGAAGCGGTACGTTGGATACTGCGGCCTGAAGCCGTCGATTTCTCCGCACGCAATGCGCCACAGTTTTGCTACGCACCTGCTGGATAACGGTGCCGATCTGCGCAGTGTGCAGGAACTGCTCGGCCACGCCAGCCTTTCAACGACACAGATTTACACCCACGTTTCGGTTGAAAAACTGAAGAAAGTTTACGAAGAAGCCCATCCGCGAGCCTGAGCATTTTAGATTTATGATTGCCGATTGCAGATTGGACTGGTCAGAAAGGCTCCGAATATGGACATTAATGCGTTTTTAAATCGGAAATCATCAATCTGAACTCTTAAATTCCATGATCTGGATTTTTTACAACCTGCTTTTCCCTGTTGTTTTTCTGCTGATGCTGCCGAAGTTTCTGACGCGCATGGCGCGGCGCGGCGGTTACCGGCGGCATTTCGAACAGCGTGTCGGCATTTACGGCGAAAATACAACCGTCCGGCTGGCGGAAGCGCGGCATATCTGGGTTCACGCCGTCAGCGTCGGCGAACTTTTCGTGGCGCTGCGCTTTATCGAGGAATACCGCAAACAGAATCCCGACGCCCGCTTTGTGCTGAGCACAAACACCTCCACCGGCCATGCGCTGGCCGAACAGAAGCTCGATCCGCGCGACGTGCTGATTTATTTTCCGGTCGACCTGCCGACGGTGATGAATCGTGTTTTCAATATCATCAAACCGCTGAAGCTGATTTTAGTGGAGTGCGAGTTCTGGCCGAACTTGGTGCGGCAGGCGCATAAGCGCGGTATTCCGGTTGCACTGATCAACGGCCGGATTTCCGACTCTTCGTTTAAAGGCTACATGCGACTGCGCCCGTTTACACGACGGCTGCTTGCCATGATTAATCCGGTTTGTATGCAGGGCCGGCAGGATGCCGAACGCATAACCGCCATGGGCGCGCGTCCGGAAACGGTGAAAACGCTCGGCACCGCCAAGTACGATCTGCCGCCGCCCGCCGCCGATGCGGCCGCCGCCGCCCGTGCCGTGCTCGAAAAAATTTCAGTCCCGGAGCCTGCGATGATTCTGCTCGGCGGATCGACCTGGCCGGGCGAAGAAGAGGCTCTCTGTAAAATCTATAAAAACCTGCGCAAAAAACAGCCGGAGCTTTTTCTGGTGCTGGTACCGCGCCATGCCGAGCGGCGTGACGAAGTGGTCAAAACGCTTCAGGCCCAAGATCTTTCTTTTGTTCTGCGCAGCCGGATGAGCGGCGGAAGTGAAACGCCTGACGTTCTGGTTGTGGATACCACCGGTGAGCTGATGAGTTTTTATGCCGCTTCGGATGTGGTGTTTGTCGGCAAGAGTCTTTGCGAACACGGCGGGCAGAACCCGATTGAACCGGCGCTGTTCGGCAAAGCGGTTGTCGTCGGGCCGAATATGGAAAATTTTCCGTCCGTGATGGACGACTTTCTTACGGCCAAGGCCGTCCGACAGGTTGCTGATTTCCAAGGGTTGGAAAAAACCGCTGCGGAACTGCTGTCCGATCCTTCGGCCCGCGCCCGGCTCGGTGCCGCGGCCCGCGGCGTCATTGAATCCCGTCGCGGCGTAATCGCGACGATGGTGACGGAGGTCGGACGTGTCTACTGATATCTACGAAATGAAAATGCCGCCGGAGAAAAACCGGAGAAAGCATCAGGCGGTCTCCCAGCGGCGGGATGAATATCTGCGGGCGACCGGCGGGGAGGCTGTGCCGCATCGGCGTCACCGTCATCACCACGCTTCTCACCGCCAATCTTCCGGGTGGATATTTGCTCTTTTCGGGGTGGGGGCTCTGGCTTTGCTGGTTGCCGGGGCGCTCTGGTGGCAGATGAGTCCATAGCAGATTTTGTTTTTTGGTAAAAAACACTGTCAAACGGGATGCGAATCATTATTCTGCCGGAACTATGGCCTCATCTGATATTTATGAAGTGAAAGAACCGGCGTGGGCAAAAAAGGCTCAAGCGCCTGTATCGCAGCAGCGACGGCGGCATCGCCGTCACCGCGAAACCTTCGATGATGCGGTCAATAAAGATATTTCCGGAACACACCGCCGCCGCCGCCGCAACAGCGGATTCCGCCGGTTCCGGCATCGGATGAAAAATCCGGAGTTTAACCGGAAGTTCTGGATTACCACGCTGGGGACGTCGGCATTGATTCTGGTGTTGCTGATCGTCTGGGATATGTTTTTCCGGTATCCGAAACTGCCGCCCGAGCAAACACAAGGCGTTTACCGGATCAAGGTCGAGTAGTCCGGACTATCCCCAGTTTTTGAAAAGGTCGGCGAAAAAGCTGTTGGTTCTGTTTTTCCATCCGGCCCAGAACGGCGGCGTTGTGCGCCCGTAGGGCGGCGGGCTCACTTCGATATCGGCGGGCTGACCGACGGTGAACCAGTCCTGACTCATCTGCTGCAGGTAAACCGCGCGGTATTCCGCACCTGCCGCCTGATAAATGAATATTGCAATCGCGATCATCAGAAGTTTATTGAAAGTCGGGAGGCCGCTCATTAACCCGGTTATCGCAAACACGACGGCCATGATCCGTCCGATACGCGCGGCCAGCGCAGTGGCTTTCAGACGGCCAAGGCGCGGAGTCATAAAGGCGCGGAAAATTCTTCCTCCATCCATTGGAAACGACGGCAGAAGATTGAACAATCCCAGCATCAGGTTTATTCCGGTCAGGTTGGCAAAAAGAATTGCCGGGAAACCTGTTTTGCAAAACTGCCAGAATATGCCGGCCAAAGCGAGGCTCGTCAGCGGACCTGCCACGGCAATGAGAAATTCATCCGTTGGCCGCGAAGGGATACCGGTCATTTTGGCGACGCCGCCGATCGGCAACAACATGATCTCGTGTACGCGGCAACCTTTGCGGATGGCGATCCATGAGTGACCCAGCTCATGCAAGGCAACGCTGGAGAATAGGCCGACTGTATAGAGAACTCCCCAGAAGCCGGACTGGAAAGCGGCGAAAATCAGCAGGGCAATCAGCGTAATATGCACCCGTACCGGGATGCCCATGACGCGGGTGAGCAGATAGGAACGCTTAATCATAAAAATCCTTTGTTTGCTGAGAGTGTTGAGGCTTTAAACGGGGGTGTCAAGTTTGCGGGCTCAGAGGATTGACGGGCAGGGGGTGTTCCGGTAGGGTTCGCGGGATTTTATAGAAAAACAGCCCCCTGACGGGGGCGCAACGCAAAGGGAGATACAAATGATCAAGGTTGGTATTAACGGTTTCGGGCGCATCGGCCGCATGGTTTTCCGCGCATCCGTCGGTCGCAAAGACATTCAGGTGGTCGGTATCAACGACCTGCTGGACGTCAACTATCTGGCGTACATGCTCAAGTATGACTCTGTACACGGCCAGTTCGAAGGCACCGTCGAAGTCAAAGACGGCAAACTCGTCGTCAACGGCAACGCAATCCGCATCACAGCTGAAAAAGACCCGGCTGCTCTGAAGTGGGGCGAAGTCGGCGCTGAAGTCGTCGTTGAATCCACCGGCTTCTTCCTGACCAAAGAAACCGCTCAGAAGCACATCGACGCCGGCGCGAAGAAAGTTGTTCTTTCCGCTCCGTCCAAAGACGATACTCCGATGTTCGTTTGCGGCGTCAACACCGACAAGTATGCCGGTCAGACCATCGTTTCGAACGCTTCCTGCACCACCAACTGTCTGGCTCCGGTCGCCAAGGTTCTGAACGACAAGTTCGGCATCAAACGCGGTCTGATGACCACGGTTCACGCTGCCACCGCTACGCAGAAGACGGTTGACGGTCCTTCCGCCAAAGACTGGCGCGGCGGCCGCGGTATTCTCGAAAATATCATTCCGTCCTCGACCGGCGCTGCCAAAGCGGTCGGCGTGGTGATTCCGGAACTCAAAGGCAAGCTCACCGGCATGGCCTTCCGCGTTCCGACCTCCGACGTATCGGTTGTCGACCTGACCTGCGAACTGGTCAAGGAAGCTTCCTATGAAGAAATCTGCGCGGCGATGAAAGAAGCCTCCGAAGGTTCCCTCAAGGGTATCCTTGGTTACACGGGTGACGATGTGGTTTCGACCGACTTCCGTCACGAAACCCGCACCTCGGTCTTCGATGCCAAAGCCGGTATCCAGCTCGACAAGACCTTCGTCAAAGTCGTTTCCTGGTACGACAACGAATGGGGCTATTCCAACAAAGTCCTCGACCTGATCGCAGTCATCAGCAAGTAAGCTGACCAGCCTCAGTGCAAAGGCCGCTCCGGTTTCCGGGGCGGCTTTTTGTCGTCATAGTTTTTCATACAAAATAAAAAGATGTTCTTTGCTTTCCGGAAATTCATTCTATAAAATGCGAAACATAATTTTAGACGGATAGAAACACGGAGGTATTTAATGAGAATGTGGAAGACTGTGCTGTGTCTGTCGGCGATGGCCGGTGCTGTGTGTGTGGGCGATGTCACCAATGTCGCCGCTTTCAGGATGAATGACGCGAATGATGCTTATGAAAGCTCATTGGCCGCCGCCAACATATCCGGTTTGACTTATTTACAGGGCTCGGGACTTACAGTCGGTGCTGATCCCGGCGGAATGCGGATTGATCAGTTCAGTATAAGTACGGATTTTGCGACGGCCCTGAGTTCCGGTTCGTGGCTGCAGTTTACGTTTGATACCGCTGCCGGTAACCCGGTCAGTTTTGACAAGCTTTTCATGAGGTATGATTTTGCTGTCAATGAAGATCAATTTAAAATCGGCGTTGCCTACGACAACGGTTCCGGGTCATTTGCGGAAACCATTGAAGGGATTTCTGCAGTGGGACTTTCCGGCGGCGGTATTAGCGAAATTAATCTCGGCGGATTTTCTCAGGGACAAGCGAATTCTACGCTTAGATTCCGGGTGGTGTATTATGCTGATCAATCGGTCGATAACACCTCTGCCTTGTTTGCTACAAACGACACACTTAACGGTGTTGCCGATTCATCGGTGGTTTTTCAGGCGGTACCTGAACCGGCCAGTGCGCTGATGATCGGGCTGGGCGGCGCGGTGATCTGTCTAATCCGCCGCTTCTACGGCCGTTGTTAAGCCGCCATCTTCAACCCTTGAAACCGGTTTTGCCGGGATCCGGAAAACAGAGCCGGAGTCATGATTGACTCCGGCCTTTTTTTGCTTATATTCGACGGGATTTTTCAACCTTTGGAAAGGAATGCTGCTATGAAGAAAATGACGATTCGCGATGTGGATGTGAAGGGGCATCGGGTTCTGATGCGTGTGGATTTTAATGTGCCGGTTAAAGAAGGCAAAGTGGGCGATGTGACCCGTATTACCGCCGCCATTCCGACTATCAAATATGTGCTCGAAAAAGGCGGCTCGCTCGTTTTGATGAGCCACCTCGGCCGTCCGAAGGGTAAAGGCTACGAGGCTGAATTCAGCCTCAAGCCGGTTGCCGCCAAGCTGGAAGAACTGCTCGGCAAGCCGGTCAAGTTCGGCACCGACTGCGTCGGCGCGGAAACTATCGCTCAGGCCAAGGCGCTCAAAGCCGGCGAAATCATGGTGGTTGAAAACACCCGTTTCTATAAGGAAGAAGAAGGCAAGGCTAAGCTGGCCGACGACGCCACCGACGAGCAGAAAAAAGCCGCCAAGGCTGAAATGAAGGCCAAGCAGAAAGAGCTCGCCAAGAAGCTGGCTGAACTCGGCGACGGCGAAATCTACTGCAACGACGCTTTCGGTTCCGCACACCGCGCCCACGCTTCCACCGCCGTTGTCTGCCAGTTCTACAAGAAGAACGTTGCCGGCTTCCTGATGGAGAAAGAAATTGATTACCTCGGCAAGGCGCTCGAAGCTCCCGAAAAACCGTTCGTTGCCATCATCGGCGGCGCGAAAATCTCCGGCAAGATCGACGTCGTCACCAGCCTGATGAGCAAATGCGACGCGATTCTGATCGGCGGCGGCATGGCTTACACCTTCTACAAAGCGCAGGGCTTCAAGGTCGGCAATTCGCTGGTCGAAGACGACCGCGTCGAAATGGCCAAAGACATTCTCGCTCAGGCCAAGGCTAAGGGCGTGAAGCTGATGCTCCCGATCGACAATCTCGCGGCGGATAAATTTGATGTTGCGGCGAACACCAAGGGCGTTGGCGAAAACATCGACGACGGCTGGATGGCGCTTGATATCGGTCCGAAAACGATCGACCTCTACTGCGCCGAAGTGGCCAAAGCCAAGACCGTGGTTTGGAACGGCCCGATGGGCTGTTTTGAAATGGCTCCGTTCGCCAAAGGCACCTTTGCGGTCTGCCAGGCGGTGGCCGATTCCGACAGCGTCAGCATTATCGGCGGCGGCGACAGCGTCAGCGCGGTCAACAAGAGCGGCTTGGCCGACAAGATGACTCATATCAGCACCGGCGGCGGCGCCAGCCTTGAGTTCCTCGAAGGCAAGCAGCTTCCCGGCGTCACCGCGCTGACCGACAAGTAACCTTTAAAATTAAACTGGAGAATCTGATGAGAAAGAAAATTATTGCGGGCAACTGGAAGATGAACAAGACGGTTGCCGATGCGTTGACGCTGGCTAAAGGTATTCACGCTGAGCTGGCCGGTTGCACCGAAGTCGAAGTGGTGGTTTGTCCTCCGTTCACGGCACTCAAGTCCGTCGGCGATGTGCTGGCTGACAGCCAGATCAAGCTGGGTTGCCAAAACATGAGTTCGGAAAACG
>JBAZTQ010000027.1:0-29879 GCA_041661845.1 Kiritimatiellales bacterium
TCGCCGTAAACTTTGGTTGCTGCTTGTTGGACAGAGTCGGAAAAACTGCAACCACGGTTGCAGTTTTTTTGCTTTCCGGCTCGTGCTAAAGCGCCACCGGAAGATGATTTAACAGTCTTTCGGCTGCTCTTCAGCGGGGATTCGTGCCTTGCATTTTTGCTAAAAAAGTAATATATATCATTATCAATATGTATTGCCGCAGGGCATGCATATTCTGAAAGACAGAGGCGTTCCGCCTTGGCTTCTATGGGGTTAAAAATGAAAAAGTGGCTGTCCATAATCTGGCTGTTATCCGTCTCAACGGGTTCCTCCGCAACGGTTCTGCTGAGTGACAATTTTTCCGGAACGTCCGGCTCGCCTCTGGTCGGCAGCGCTTTGGATACCGGCGGAAGCTGGTCCAATGTCCAAACGGACGGTCACGGTTCGATGAACGGTGATTTTATTTTTGCCGATGGAGGCGGGGTTATCGCTTCGAACAACGGTTCAGCCAACGCTTATACCGCGTTCAATGCGGGTTCCTATGCAAACACCTTTACCAACGGGTTTATATTGAGCATGACCCTTATTGCCAATGGCTATACGAATGGCGATCTTTTTCTGGGACTGGCGGAAACCATTGATAAAGGCTATTTCCAGAATGTGAACACGAATGATCTGATCCGGTTCGTCTATTCGGTGGGCGGAACGAAAACCGGAACCTTCGTCTGGAGCGTTCGTGATGAAAGCATATTGCTGAACAGCGCAGACTCCGCGCGCACCGGGACACAAACCATTAATCCGACCGATATGATCCGGTTGTCGATTACCGTTTATCCAAAGTTCGGACTGATCTTTGGAGAAGCCACCAATGTCACTCAGAATTATCTGATTTCGAAATCCCGGATCGGTATCAATACGCCCGGGCTGACCAATACGCTGTATGCCGGTATGGGCTGGCTTAATATTACCAACATGGGAAGCCCGGCGGTGATTTCCTCGTTTGCGATCACGACCGCGCCGGATCTGACCGTTTCACGGCCGCTGGTGCTGACGACGAATCTGCCGCCGGTTATGACCGGATTTGCTTTTGACGACATGACCAATGGTGTAGCCAACACTAATTTTGCCTGCATATTAAGTGAACATGCGCCGGTTGATATCATGCATGCCGTGAAGCCCACTGTTTATGACACGGTTCGTGCGACCTACCCCGAAAAGATCATGGTCAAACAGATGGCCTGGGGCGGTACGGCGGGGATACCTCTGGATTCAATTTGGCCGGGGCATTGCCTGATGAAGACCGGAACCAAACTGACCGCGGATGTGGAGGCCACGACGAACGACACCGTTCTTTATATGCAGGACTATACCCTCATAGCGAAGAGTCAGGCTGTCATTAATAATCATACCAACAAGAACGATGCGGACGGTTATGTTCTTGTATACGCGCTGGATGCCAACGGCCGTCCGGACTGGTCGCGGGCGGAGCATGTCAAACTGGTGTCGCTGACTAACGGCGGCATTCAGGTTGCACGTGCCCAATATGAAACAAGCCCGCAGGCATTCTCTAATGGCTATGCGGCGATTGCGCGGCACATGATGTTCTGGAGCCCTTCACAGTGGGAGCTGAATTTGAGCCTTGAGAGTCCGCGCGGCGGGCCGTTCAACATGACGGCGGCGGAATGGTTCGGGTTGAAAGTAGCGCAGGCGATTTATGCAAACGAGGCGGATGGCGTCGAGATGGACGTGGGCCGGTGGATGTGGGGCTTCCCTTCGAACAATCCAATGGACTGCGACAACGACCTTGCAGCGGACTACGGCTATATCGGCGGCATTAACAGTTTCGGTCTGGGCGGTCAGGTGTTGCAGAGAACACTGCGCGAACTGCTTGGCCCCAACCGGATCGTCCAGACGGACGGCAACGACGCGCTGTTCGGCCAGCGCGGCTGGAAATATATGAACGGTGTTCAATTGGAAAGTTTCCCTACCGGCGGCTATGACGTCTATTCCGAACGGTTCCGGCATTTCCGCCAGTGGGTGAGCAGTGTCGAGGCAAGGCCTGTTTTCAGTTATCCGTTTACAAAAACGCCGACAACGTTGTTCGGTCATGTCGTTGACACCAACAATAACAACGCATCGTACGACTGGCGTTTCCGGGTCGGCTTTGCCGCCGGCTTGCTGACCGGTATGCCGCATCCGTTCGCCAGTGTCACAGACATCAGCTTTGACCCGGCCAATCCCGACTACAACGATCCGGACATACAGGAAGACAAAGGGTTTTATAAGTGGGATGAGTACGTCGGCGGCGATCTGAACGACTGGAAGTGGCTGGGAGCGCCGCTCGGCCCGGCGGTTCAGATCAACAGCAATGTGAGCAGCACCGACCTGCTGGCCTCGGCGGTCTGGCAATGGAAGACCGAATCAAACTTTGTCTCCAATTGCTCCATCACCAGTGGGGAGTATTCAGCCGTCATTACCGCGATTCCGTCGAATACGTTGCCTTGGATGGATAAGACGTATTATCCCGGCTCGCAGGTTCCTAAAGCGCTCTGGTTCGGAACCCGTCTGGAGATAACCGGCGGCGCGCCGGTGCTGGTGACCAATCAGGAATACACGCTGGAATTTGAAGCGAAGGGTAACGAGTCGTGGACGGTCCACGGGGAAGTGTTTGACCGGGTTCCGCGCTCGCTGACGATTGACGGAATATCGAGTAACGGCTTTCATAAACCGGCCTCTGTGTTTTTGACCCCGGAATGGACTCCTTACCGGTTCACAATAATTGCAGACAGCAACACGCCGCCGCCGCTGGTATTCGGCGTTTCTGAACAGATCGGCGATGCGGCGATCCGCAACATCCGGCTGTACCAGGGCGGTTCCGAACGTTGGATGCGGGAGTTTAAAAACGGACGGCTCTATCTGAATATGACGCTGGAACCCTGGGTTGTAAATGTCGGTACCGGCGTGGTGCAACGGTTAGCCGGAACGCAGATTCCTGATCTGAACAATGGTGCGGTCGAAAACGGGATGCTCACCATCCCGGTGTGGGATGCCGTCTTTCTGCGCACCTGGACCTTTGGTGCCTGGCAATCGGCTTACTTCACATCGAACCAGCTGACCAACGCCGCTGTCAGCGGCGACTCCGCCGATCCTGACGGCGACGGATTCAGCAATTATCAGGAATATATCGCCGGAACCAACCCGACCAACGCGCTGTCGCAGTTTGCGGTCGGCGGCGGCGTTGACCGCAACAAAGCCATACAACTGAACTGGTCTTCCGTGTCGGGCCGGGTCTATGACGTGTATTGGACGACCAACCTGCTGAATTCCTTTGTTCCGGTGCAGACGGATATTGCGTGGCCTCAGTCCGTTTACACCAGTCCGGTGCCGGGTGATGCGCAAAGCGGATTTTACAAAATCAAGGTGCGCCGTCCCTGAGCGATGAAGTGGAGTTCTGATGAAAAACACCTTTCGGATTACCGCAGCTGTTTGTCTGGGCGGTCTGTGTTTCGCCGTCCGGGCGGCAGATATTGTTAAGACCAATAATTATGATGCGCTCAATCTGAAGAGCAGCTGGGTTGTCGGATCGGTTCCCGGCAGCAATGACCGCGTGATTTACAGCCAGTCGGTTGCTCTGACGAATGATCTCGGCGCAGATTTGTCGTGGAGCGGAATTGTTCTGACCAATAACACCAAGTCGTGGATCATCGGCGGGAGCAACACCCTCACACTTGGAGGCGGTGGTATTGATATGGCTGCTGCCGGCAACAATCTCACACTCAACTCAGCGGTTAATTTCGGCGCGACGCAGACGTGGACAGCGGCCGCTTCTCGCACACTGACGGTTAACGGCGTGATCTCCGGCACCGCCGGGAACACGCTTATCAAAAATGGTGCGGGCACGCTGACTGTTACCAACTCCGCGAATACCTACAGCGGCGGCACCGTCGTCAATGCCGGTACGCTTTCCACCGGCGGCAAAGACAGTCCGCTGGGAACCGGAACGGTGACCCTGAATGACGGGGCCAATCTGAGTCTTGCCGGCGGGGCCATTTCAAACGCTGTGGTGATCCCGGCGGGACAAAATGTTTACATGGGCGGCAACGCAACTCTCAGCGGACCGCTCAGCGGCAGCGGCAGTCTGACGCATATCAACAGCGGGTCGTTTAAACTGCAACTCAACGCCAATAACAGCGGCTTTTCCGGCAGTATCACCAATACATCAACACTCAGTGTAAAACACAACAATGCGCTTGGAACCGGTACGCTGTATATGAAGGATGACTCCGGTCTTCACAGCTCATTGTCCGCCGCGGCAAACCTGACCGGATATAATGCCGTCACAAACAATATTATTCTCCTGGACACCGCTCAGCTCGGAGCAGGCAGCAGTACCGGTGAGTTCGAGCTGAAAGGCGTCATTAGCGGTGCCGGCGGACTGATTGCAAACCATCCGCTCGTGACGGTGACCCTCAGCGGCGTGAACACGTACGCCGGCACCACCGATATTGCGCTCGGCGGGCTGATCATCAACGGCAGTCTGGCGAGCCTGCTTCTCACCGCCGCCTCCGGAACCATGCTGAACGGCACGGGAACCGTGCAGGCGGCGGTGATGAATTCCGGCTCGACGCTGAAAATCGGCGGCAGCGTGCCCGGCACGATGAATTTTATGGGTGATCTGACGCTGGCCTCCGGCTCCACCAACGTCATGAAAGTGTTCAGCACCAGCTCCTACGATGTGCTCAGAGGCGCGGGAACCAATACGCTGTATGCGAGCGGAACCATCCTGCTCGATTTTTCCGGCGACGTTACGATTAATGAAGGCGATCAGTTCAATGTGACGCAGCTGTATCAGAGCTGGAGCAACGTGACGGAGGGTGCCGGACTGACCTTTGCCGCTTCCGGTCTGCCGGGAAGTTTTTCCATAGACACCTCCACAGTGGCGGTCAACGGGCTGGTGACGATTGTGCCGGTGAATGTTCCGCCGATTGCGCTGCCTGAACGGTATCCGATTTCGATGACATACCATGGGCCTGTTACTAATGGTAATACAATGGCCCAAGAACTGGTGAAATACCAGAATGTTGAAATCATCGGCGGCGTATCCGATGGGGCTTGGGCCGATGTGCGCTCCACTTTCCCGAACAAAATAGTTTTGAAGCAGGATGCCTGGGGCGGAACGGTGACGATCGGCATGAGTTCCGCCTGCCCGGAACACTGGCTGATGAAAACCGGAACGAAATTGTCTGCCAGCTGTTCGCCGACCGATACGGTGCTGCATGTTGAAAACTACAGTCGTCTGGCGGCAAGTCAGGCCGCCGTGAATAACAGCTTAAACAACAACAGTGCCTATATTATGATTTACGGGCTGGATGCGGATGGCAAGCCGGACTGGTCGCGCGCCGAACATCTTAAACTCACGGCGGTGGATACCGTAAACGGCACGATCACCGTTGACCGCGCACAGCAAGGCTCTCTGCCGCTGGCGTTCACCAACGGTCAGGCGGTTGTCGCACGGCACATGATGTTCTGGGTCAACACGCCCGGCGGGCAGTGGCAGCTTAATTTCAGTCTGCAGTGTCCGCGCGGCGGTCCGCTCAATCTGACGGCGGCGGAATGGTTCGCCCGGGAAATCAAAAAGATGATTGATGATTCCGGCGCGGACGGCGTCGAGTTTGACGTGGCCCGCTGGCAGTGGGGCAATCTTGGAAACAACTTCATGGACTGCAACAATGACCTGATTACAGATTACGGCTACATCGACGGCGTGCAAAGTTTCGGGTTGGGCGGGCAGGTGTTCGTCAGGGAGCTGCGCAAACTGCTGGGGCCCGGTAAGATCATTCAGATGGACAGCGGCGGTGCCGTCGGTCAGCAGCGCGGCTGGCAGTATGTCAACGGCTGCCAGATGGAAAGCTTTCCGAACGCCAACAACTTTGCCACTTTTTCCGAGGCGTTCCTGCATCTGCGCCAGTACCGGGATAACATCACCACACTTCCGAATTTCAGCTATGCCTATGTCAAGACACCGACGACTGCTTTTGAAAACCTGTATGACAACGGAACGAATATCGACTGGCATTTCCGCACCGGTTTCGCGGCGGGACTGCTGACGGGCATGCCCAGTCCTTTCACCAGTATTACGGATCCGAACTTCGATCCCGGAGAGTTTGATCCGAACGCGACCAATACGGTGACAAACACTTCTTCCACCGCATTTTTCAAGTGGGACGAATATACGGGCGGCGATCTGAACGACTGGCAATGGCTCGGGAAACCGCTCGGTGCGGCCGTTCAGGTGCTGGATAATGTGGGCAGTTCCAATCTGCTGGCCTCGGCGGTCTGGCAGTGGAAAACCGAAACGAACTTCACGGCGGTCTGTCTCACCAACAGCGGAGAATATTCGACAGTGATCAGTGCGCTGGCACCGGTAAGCAATGTTCCTCCGTCACTGATTGGCGGTACCGCTTATTTTTCGGGCACACAGGTTCCTAAGATACTCACGTATGGAACCCGTCTTGAGATTAAAACCGGAGCTCCGGTTCTTGCAACCAATCAGGAATACACCATCGAGTTTGAAGCCGCCGGAAATGACCACTGGGATTACGGCGGACAGTCCTTCGATAAAGTGCCCCGTATGCTGGCCGTTTTAACCCCGCAGGACGGGGATCAGATGTCGTTGCTGGTCAGTTCGAACTGGTCTTTCTACCGGCTGAGTTTCTTTGCCACGACCAATACGCCGTTGGTATTCGGCGCATCTGAACAGATCGGCGATGTGAAAATCCGCAACATCAAATTGTACCAAGGCGGCGCAGAGCGCTGGACTCGGGAGTTCGAGCACGGGCGCGTTTATCTCAACATGACCAGAACGCCGTGGGCTGTGAACGTCGGCACCGGTACGGTGCAGCGGCTGTCAGGAACGCTGACTACCAACGTAAATACCGGCGCGGCCGAAAACGGAATGCTGACGATTCCTTCCCGGGATGCCGTCTTTCTGCGCACCTGGACGGTTGATGCATGGAGGTCTGCGTATTTCACAGCCGACCAGCTGACCAATTCCGCCGTCAGCGGCGACTCGGCCGATCCAGACGAAGATGGATTCAGCAACTATCAGGAATATATTGCCGGCACCAATCCGACGGATGCGGCATCGAAGTTCCTGGTCGACGGCGGTGTTGACCGCACCGCAACCATACAGTTGAACTGGACTCCGGTGTCGTCGGGGCGGGTCTATGACGTGTACTGGACGACCAACTTATTCAATTCTTTTGTTCCGCTGCAGACGAATATTGCGTGGCCGCAGTCGGTTTATACCAATCCGTTGCCGGACGGCGTGAAAAGCGGATTTTACAAACTGAAGGTGCGCAAACCTTAGTCTTGTCAGTTTCGGCGGCGGACTCTCTGCGTGCCTAGCGGGCGTAGAGATGTTTGTCTGAATACTGTTGTTTCCGCCACTGACTTGGCGGAACGCCGAAAGTTTTTTTGAAAACGGTCGCAAAATATTTGTCGCTGCGATATCCGCAGGCTGAGGCAATAAAGCTGATCTTGTATGAGGTTTCGGACAGAAGGGTGCAGGCTCTGTCCATACGCAGGTTCGTCAGGTAATCGATGGCTGACAGCCCCAGCTTTTTTACACAGGCCTTTCGAAGGGTCTCTTCACTGATGTTCAGGCGGGCGGCAATCTGATCAAGCGTTTGAATCCGGAAGTCGGTCTCAAAAACAACGGATTGAATCAGCCGCGGGTAGTCCGGCATACCGTCTTTGAGTGAATTCGTCCCGGCGGATCTTAAGAGCTCGCCGATTTTGAAAAGGCGGGAGTGAAAAAAGAACGGGTCTTCGACGGCTTTCGTCCGCGGGGCCCGGATAATTTCTTTCATGATTTGCCCGATCAGTGCCGGAGCCTTGAAGCAGAAAGGTTTTTCCGGACTGAAGCCGCAGGATTCTAAAAACGGTACGGCGTTCGGGCCGAGAATCGAAAAGAACATATATCTGAACGGGGTGTCATGCAGGTGAAATGGTTCATGCGGGAAAATGCACAACAGATCGCCCGGCTGCAGAGAAACCGTTCCGAACCGGCCGGCGGTGCAGGTATAAGTTCCGTCCACGATGAGATGAAATCCCGGATTGAGCGGGATTTTGTCTCCGGGCACCCATAGGGTCTGGTCGACTTCAGCGGCGTTATAGAAATCAATTCCCAGCTCGACCATAGCCCGTCCTTAAATTTGAACCCGATCCCGAAATTTATACCCCAATTATATTCGCAGATAACTGAACAGGCGCTAAGTTCACCGGCGCGAAACGAAAATAGTGAATGCGGGGTACTGATGAAACAAAAAACGGGAACAGGTGTGCGGATTAACTGTGAAAAGCAAAGTCGCATAGGTTTAAAAATAAACTTGTGGCTTGTGCTTATTCTTCCCTGTCTGGTTCCGGCTTATATGGCCTATGGATCTGAGGATGTATCCTTGCCGCCGGTCAATCTGACACTGAATGACAAGATGAATCCGGCAGACGTTATTGATGTAGCGCCGGTGTTCAAATGGCAGCTGCCCGCCGGACGCAGTCAGGCCGCGTGGCATCTTCGACTGAACACAGCAGCCGGTGTTGCAGAAAAGACGGATGTTTTTTTTGACAGCGGATGGGTCGAATCTGAAAAAACGGCGTGGGGATACTGGCCGCCGGACGACGCGCGCAGGCTGACCCGGATTTTCAAACCCTATTACTGGTCGGTGCAGATTCGCGATGCCGACGGGAAAATCAGCGCATGGTCGCCGGAACAATCTTTCATCTTGCGAACCGGCCTGCCGCCTAAGTGGACGTTTGGAATCGGCTGGTCGCGGTATAACTACGAATCTTCGGATCAGGTGCGGAATGTGATGAACATGACGCGGAAGCTGGATATTCCCGGCGACTGGATCAACCCCGACCTGGCCTGGGGCGGGCATTACGACACCATGAAGTGGGGCTCCGGTTTTGCCGACGCGCCGGCCATGATCAAAGAGCTGGCCGCTCAAGGCTATCGGCTTGGACTGATTGATCATCACGGATTATCTGCTCAAAACGATCCGGATCGCGCGGCTTTTTTAAAGCAGAAGGGCTGGCTGGACGGCAGCCAGAAAGGGCCCGGCGACCGGGTCGCGCTGGATTTGAAAAATCCGGAGGCCGTAAGCTGGTATCAGGAAAATTATCTGAAGCCGCTGTATCAGGACGGGGTCAGTCTGTTTAATCTGGACGGAACCTGCGGGTGGGGCAGTCTTTGGCGGAGCCGCGACTACCGGCTTTGGGATCTGTATCACAAGATGTTTTATGAGGCGCAGCAGAAATACACCTGCGGCGGAAACGGGCGGGGCGTCATTCTCGCCCGCACCATGAGCAAAGTGTATCCGGGTGTCTGGACGGATGATATTGCCGGAACCTGGGACATGTTTGCGTCGCAGATCCAGGTGTTGGGGTCTCTTGCAAAAGAGTATGTTGCTTATGTCACGGCGGATGCCGGCGGGTTTAATTCCAGAATGACACCGGAAGGTTTTGTCCGCTGGAGCCAGCAGGCGTTGCTGTCGCCGCAGGTATGGACGCATGACGGAAACGAACCATGGTGCCTGTACGGTGACGATGCGCTCCGTATGTTCCGGGATGCTGCCAAGCTCCGTTACCGGCTGATGCCCTATTTGTATACGCTGGCCGCCCGCAATTATCAGTCGGGAAGCCCTATCGTGCGCTCTATGGATGTTGCCTTTCCAGCGGCGGATATTCCGGCCGAAATGCAGCGTGAAACGGGCACGCTCGGCCTCGGATTTTTTCATCACTATGCCAGTGATCAGGTGAAAGGGGACTGGAAAGTCCGCCTGATTAACACGCAGTATATGCTCGGCGATGATCTGCTGGTCGTCCCTGTGATTGATCCGGCACCGTGGACACATCCGCTGTTCGAAAACAAAACGGCAGGCGGCAAATATCTGGCAACCTACATTGAGCCGGATATTTCCGTATACGATGAAGGATTCCAAACCTGCGAAATATACCGGGAGCTGGTCTACCGGATTAAACCGCTGGATATTCCGAACGCAACCATCGCGGTAGGATTTTGTGCGCTTCCCCGCTGGCAGCGCGACGGCTCCGCGCTGCCGCCGATGGATATGACAGTCGAAGGCAAATTGGTATCGTCAGTAGAACCGCTGGTCAGCCCCGGCATGAGAAAACCGTTTATACTGAGTTTTCCCGCCAAAGATAAAAACGGAGACGGCTGGGTGGAAATCCGGATCAAAGCAGCGGACCGGGCTCCTTCCGGACTGGCGGGCGGCGCTAAGATCTGGGAGCAGCAGGTTGCCGGGAAAGCCCAGACAAAACATATTTTTGCCAATCTGATCTGGCAGTACGATGCCGGCAAGGTTTCCGAGGCTGATTTGATTGCAGGGCGTGTTAAGACTCCGTTTCGCATGAATCTGGGGGTCTTTAATCAGGAACTCGCCGGGCTGACGGCAAGCCGCACGTTCTGGGTTCCGCCGGGAAGCTGGACCGACTGGTTTACCGCGAAGCGCTACACCGGTCCGGCGGTGGTGACCGGGCAGGTTCCGACGGATCGTTTACTTCTGCTGGTGCGCGAAGGCGCAGTGATACCGCTGCAACCCGATATGGCTTTCGTCGATCAGAAGCCGGTCGATCCGCTGACGCTGGTCATTAATCCCGGTTCGCAGAACAGAGCATATTCTTTTTATGAGGATGACGGCGTTTCCCGCGATCACCGGAAAGGAATTTTTTCCGAGACGAAAGTCGACGTGGAATCCGGTGCGAACGGAACGGTCATCCGGGTTGCTGCGCCGCAGGGGCCGTATGCTGATCACCTTCCTCCGCAGCGCCGGTTTGTGCTGGAAGTATTGGGCAGCAAACCCGAATCCGTCGAAGGGCGTAATGCGCAAGGGAAGCGCCTGAAGCTGAAGCCGGTTTACGACACCGCCCGGTGCCGCTCGGTAATTGATGTTGGCAAGCAGCCCGGCGGGTTCGAGGTGAAATTGAAAGCCAAGTAGCTTACTTCAGCAGTGTCTTCGATTCCCGAAGTGACCACGGCCATTCGCGTTTTTTTGGCTTCCAGCCGGCGGGGGTGATCGACGCCGCATGATGGTAGGCCGCTTTCAGGTTTTCCGGCGGCACTTCGATGCCGACGACATTGCTGGTGAAGAGGAATAGGCCTTTGCCGCCGTCGGTGTAGTCCATGCAGTATTCGATTTCGTCTTTTACTTCATCAACGGTGCCGAAGGGCAGGGTGCGGGTGACGGAGAGTCCGGCCATGAACAACATGTGTTCACCATTCGGGCCGCGCCGCGCCGCCAATTCATAAGGATCGACGTTGCACTCGTACTGGAAGCCCTGGAAGCCGGTGTAGCCGGCGTCGATCATGTCGTCGATGATCGGCATGACGTTGCCGTCGCAGTGGTGAATCAGGCGGATGCCTTCTTTGACGAACGGTTCAAGCGCGTATTTGGAGTGCGGCCAGTAGCTTTCTTTCAGATATTTCGGCGAGCACATCGGGCCCATCTGATTGCAGATGTCGTGTCCGGTGAACATCATGCGCGGCAGGTTGTGCTTCTTGATCATGGCGATGTGGTATTTGTTGGTGTGGCGCGCGATGACGGCGGATTCCCAGAATATTTTTTCGACGGCTTCGGGATAGAAGGCGATGGCTTCGAGAAAGGCCTGATAGCCGTAGATGGCGAAGAGGGTGAAGTTGGCGGAGATGCCCCAGTCGTTGGGGATGAGCGTGAAGCCGATGGTGTTCTGCAGATGCATGTCGTACATCGCGGTGATGTCGGCTTCCGCTTTCTTTTCGTTGAAGCGTTCGGCCAGAATTTTTTCTTCGGTGTCCGGAATTTTTTCGGCATAGGCCAGCAGGTCTTCCGGTTCAACATCCTTGAAGGTTTCTTCGCGGACTTCGCCCTGATGGTTTTCATCGAGGTCGGTCGGACTGGGAATACCGGGCGGGACGAGTCCGTCGCAACCGAGCGCGCGATTGGCGGCGTGGACGCTGCCGAGCGGATCGGCCTGATACTGCGCCACGCTGATACCGGCGATTTCGGCGATATTGCGGGCGCCGAGCACCCAGCCGCCGATCAGCGGAATATGGTCTACCGGTTCGCCGGCGAGTTGTTTGAAGATTCTTTCTTTGCTGGTCATTTATCTCTCCTCGTTATTTTCGTTCGAATTGGTCGAAGGCGTAGTCAGGTTCTATTTTCTGCCGCTGCTGAATCCGCAGGATTTCTTTCCAGGCGGAGAGGATTCCTTTATTCGGAACCGGCATATCGTGCCGCAGCAGGCGGTGAAGTTCAGGCAGTTTCCAGAACGGCACGGCGGGATACATGTGGTGTTCGGTGTGGTAATTCATGTTCCAGTAGAGATACGCCGGAGCCGGACGGAGAATCATGGTGCGGCAGAGATAGCGGAAGTCGTCGATATCGGACTTCAACCCGGCATGCTGAGGGAAGCCGCACAGAATGGCCAGCCAGCTGCAGTAGAAAGGCAGCTGCACGATCGGAATTAAAATCCACTGACCGGCGGCGATAAAAATAACGGCCAGAGCGAGATGACCCAGTACTAAAATGCGGGCCCAGCTGAACAGGGCGCGCCGGTTTGCGACGTCGGTTTCCGGGAATATCCGGCTTTCCCATTCGCCTTCGATCTTTCCGGTGCAATGGCGCAGGTGGGTTTTAAACTGCTGAGCGACCCAGAACGGATTGAAGGTCAGCGCGTACAGCGCGTCCACCGGGCGGAAACGCATCGGAAGAACAATTTCAAGATCCTGCCCTTTATGCAGCGTCAGCTGGTGATGTTTCGCGTGACTGGTGCGGAAGAATACAAAGTTGGTCCAGCTGAGAAATCCGAAGATACGAATGAACAGCTCGTTCCAGAGTTTTGTTTTGAACGGTGTGCCGTGAGACAGCTCGTGAATCGCTGCCGGCGGCCCGAAGAACGAAATCAGTGTGCCGTGCATGAAGAAAGCCGGCAGGCTCCAGAGCCAGCTGCCGGTTTGACAGGCCGCATAACAGCCGGAGCCTGTGAGTACACCCAGCAACAGCAAAGATCCGCACTGCAGAAATCCGCGGAGATCGCTGCGCCGGTTCAGGTCGGCGAGCTTTTCTTTTTCGACCGGAATCCGGTACCACTTGATTCGTTGTGCGTCCATTAGGATTTCTTCTGTTCAATGCGATAAATAAAACCATTTCCTGAGCTGGCTGACAACGGATGCGATTTGCTAATAATAATACCAAATGAACATCGCGGATAAAATTAGCAGCTTTCGAGCGGATGATTGCGTTTATAATGAACAAGGCTCGCTCGGGCCGCGTGTGCAAAACACTCTTCAGTTGTTCTACATCTACACTGGATGCGCCTCTGTTTCTGTGGATGAAAACGAGCGGCTGGTCGGGCCGGGCGAAATCACACTGTTGCTGCCGGATCATGTAGAATTTTTTCGCTTCGCCAAAAATGAAAAAACCCATCACGGCTATTGTTCTGCTTTCGATGTAGAGCTTTCGGAAAAACAGCGCGGTGACTATCAGAAGCTGACGGCAGTTTTTCAAATGTCTCCGAAAATCCGCGAACTGACCGACTGGGCTAAGACGCTGCAAAACCGGATGGAGCCGTCCGCCCGCAATCTTTACGACGGAATCTGCCGCGCCATCTTTCTGGAGTTTTTTCATATCGCCGGTTATCCCGCCCAGCAGATTCCGCTGCCAGACGCGGTGTTGCGGGCGAAAACACTGATCGACGAACAGTTTTCGGCACCGCTGGATCTGCCGCAGATTGCGCGGGCGGCTTGTATTACTCCGACGCACCTCATCCGGTTGTTCAAAGAACATCTGTCCACGACACCGGTCAGCTATCTTTGGAGTGTCCGCGAGGAAAACGGGGCCCGGCTGCTGGCCGAGAGCGGATTAAGCATTGCGGAAATAACCTACCGGTGCGGATTTAATGAGCCGTATCATTTTTCCCGGCGCTTTAAAGCCCGGTACAGCCTGACGCCCGGCGAATACCGCCGTCAGGTTTGGGGCCCTTCAACGAAAAAGCAGGAGCAGTCGGGTGGCGCTCACTTAACGCGAGGCAGATAATTTTTGGAGCTTGCGCACGAATTTGACCGGATCAATCTCCATCGCATCGGCCATCGTTAGAAACTCCACCAAGTCCACCCGCCGTTCGCCTTTTTGGGATTACTTTAGAAGAAGTTTTTAAGCCGAGATTCTAACCATATATTTTTTGACAGGTGTGTTTGTTTGGAATAGAAACAGGTCACTTAAATTTTAATTTTGCGTTTACGCAAGTTTGTTCACGGAAAAACCGCGAATTTTTATGAAGGAACGAACTGGCAGAGAACGCGCCCCGTGCGGGCGCGGCCTCTGACCATGTTCCTTCAGGGGCTTCGCGGTCCCTCCGTGGGCGTGGCGGGGGTTCGCGCCCCTTTTTTATTAGCGGGAGGAACAGATGAAGAAACGGTTATTCAAAGCCGGATTGTGCATCATTGCGGGATTATGCGGGGCTGTTTTTCTTCCGGCACATGCCGCGACGGTTCAAACGGTTGACCGTCCGGTGATCGAGACGGAGTCGAAAATTATTTCTTCATGGGCCGACCTGTACCGCGAGTATGACGGAAAAAGCATTCTTCCTCCGCTGCCGGACACTGAGCCGCTGACTGTTTTTGACATGATACAGATCGGCAACTGGAGCTTCATGTCGGATATCAAGTGGTTTTACGAAGAATCCGGCGGGACATATTATGTTTCCCCAAACTCCAAAGAGCTTCAAGGACTCGCCCTTCCTCTGACCATCCGTATCTACGACTATCTGCCGACCGGCGAAGTATACATCCTCTCCTCCAAAGACGGCGTGAAATTCAAGAGTGAAGCCGCGTTTAAATCCGGCGGACTGACAGGGTCTGAATTTTCAGAACTGACAGATAAAGAGAGGGCTTCCCGCCTGCTGTTTCAGTTCTGGAAGAAACGATGTGTGTGGGAAATCACGCTGAAAGATGAGTCAGAGAGAGTGAAAGACATGCTCGAAAATACGCGGTCAACGACTGCGTCTGCAGAATCTGAGGCCGGCGGTTTCGGCATGATGCGTTTATCGGCTCCGCCGGAATATACCAACGGTTTGTGGCTGTGTCTGGAACCGCAGAACGAAGGCGGGCTCCAATTACAGATTTTTGCGCCGGAAACCATTTCCAACATAGAGGTGTATGCCTGCGCAAATTTGGTTTCCAATGTCTGGACGATTGCCGCGCAGAACCTGCATCCGGCGGGGCCGACCAACCCGGCGGTCTGGGATGCAACCGGATACGAAGTTTTTTTCCTGGCCTGTGGCAATATGGATATCGAGAGCGATGGCGACGGTTTGCCGGATGCCCGCGAAAGAATTGTTTACCACACCGACCCGAATGCTGCGGATACGGACGGGGATGGTTACACGGACGATTGGGAAGCAGCGCACGGAATGGATCCTCTTTCCGCCGGGTTAAATCCGCAAGAGGACTCTGATTCCGACGGGTATCTGAATGTTTATGAATATGCCAACGGCGGCGATCCGGCAAACAGCAATTCTATTCCACCTGCCACACGGTATGTTTCTCTGACCGGTTCACATACACCGCCTTTTACAAGCTGGGCGGACGCTTCCACCAATATTCAGGCGGCTCTGGATGCGGCGACGAACCAATATGAGATTATCGCCGCGGCGGACGGAACGTATACGGAGTTCATGAACCACATCCTTGTTTTCCCGACAAACCCCGTGATGCTGACCGGCGTTTCGTCGGCTTCAAACTGTGTACTGGATGCGGCCGGCGGGTATTCCAGCGGATTGGAGGTTGGTGCGTCATCCTCCTCGAACGGCTGGTCGGTATGGCGAAACATCACCTTTAAGCACGGGGTGCGGGACGGCGGGGTGTTTGTGTGTGACGGCTCGCGGCTGCTGATCGACGGGTGCGCTCTGCTTGGAAATTATGGCGGCGGAATGTGGTCGCCGGAATTTCTGGTGCAAAACGGCTCCCGTGTGATCATGAGGAATACGGACGTCGACTCGCTGGACTCGTTTATGGGCATTGCAAGCGGATCTGTTGTGACAATGGAACGCTGTGAAGTAATTTACGGGAACAACACGGGCATATCGGTCGATGGGGACAGCGCCCTGCTGGGTGCTTCTTCCGTGATACGGTGCGCCGCCCGGCAGGCAGAGTACTCCACAGGCGCGTATGCGCAAGGCGCGGCGCGGATTGAGGGTTTTCTTTTTGAAGGAAATGAGAGGGGGATTAAATGTAACGCCTTTTCCGGCCCGCAGGTCAAAAACTGTGTCTTCGCGGATAATGTGTCAGCGGTGGCCATACCTTCCGAGGCGTACCCGTCTGTCGAATACTGCACCCTGACAGGAAACACAAACGCGCTGGTATCAGAGGCGGGCGATCCGGGTTTTGAGCAGGGTGTCAATGTGCGCGACTCGATTATCCGGGGCAACTCAACAGCGGTAAATACTTCTGCCGCGCCGTTGACGGTGAGCGTATCAAATTCCTGTGTGCAGAGCGGGTTGCCGGTTGATGGAAACATTACAAACGCTCCGCAGTTTGAATATGTCTGGCATCTGGCAACCAATTCGCCTTGTCGGAATGCGGGCACGGTCGCTGGCGCACCGGCAAAAGATGCGGACGGCGATGTCCGTGCGGACGGTATGCCTGACATCGGAGCCGATGAGTACACCGACCGTGACGGTGACGGCCTTCGTGATTGGGCGGAAATAAACGTCTACGGCACAAACCCGAACTCAACCGACAGCGACAGCGACGGAATACCCGACGGCTGGGAACCGGTACACGGACTTAATCCGCTGATTAACGATGCGAGCGAAGACCCGGACAGCGACGGGCTGACCAATGCGCAGGAATACACGGCAGGCACGGATCCTCATAACGCGGATACCGATGGAGACGGGTTGCCGGACGGTACGGATGCCGATCCGCTGGTTGCAGACACGGCACCGCCGGTTTTCACTATCAGCTATCCGACGAATGGCACGACCATATTTTAATTGAACCGAAGGGAATTTGCATGAAGAAGGTTATTACGGGTCTTTTGCTTTTGCTGCCGGTTCTTGTCTCGGCGGAAATCGGTATGAAAACGGTTCCGCCGTCGGAGCGCGGCTTCAGCACGCAGTCCATCATCGAATCCGGGGAGCGGGGCGGTATGCTGATCCCGTCCGGAACCGGTTTTACAGAGGCGTACAACCGGGAAATGGGCGAAGCGATGGAGCTGTGGAATGCGCATCGCTGGACGGAAGCCTATGACCGGTTTGAAAAGATTGTTCAGCTTCATCCGGACAGTCCGTGGGCGGCGGAAGCGGAACTGCATATGTCCGGAGTCAATAAATACAACGAGCGGTTTGACGAATCGGAGGCGCAATTAATCTCGGTTCTGAAGAAATATCCGGACAAGGAAAATCTGATCCGCAAGGTGTTGCAATATCTGCCGCATCTTTATTATCAAACCGGACGCTTTCAGGCCGCGCAGGCTGTTTTACAGCGTATGGAGCAGTACCCGCTGACATGGAAGGAAACACAGTACGTTGAAAACTGGCAACGCATCATCAGCACGGCGCAGTTCAGGGAAGAAGAAGACCGGCGCTGCGGAACCAAGGCACTGGCCTTGGTGCAGGCCGCCCGTACACAAGGGGAGTCGTTACGCAACGTCTCAATGAAGGAAGTCTATGCGGAGTTTCCTCCTGCCGGACAAAAAGCGGCACATCCGGACGGCTATTCACTCAGTGAATTGGCGGCCCTCGGCAGCGGAACCCCGCTGACCATTTCCTATGACGCACTGAAAACAGCCGCCCAGCCTTCTTCACCGGTTCTGGTGTTTCTGGATGCGCCGTCCGCACCGCGTGCGTTTGCGGAAGGTTTCTGCTCAGTTCCAAAAGACTACCGTGCTCCATCGGGCCACTTTGTTGCGGTGGAAAATGCGGACGACTTTACGGTGACGGTACTTGATCCGGCAGGCGGACGGGCGCGCTGGAAAGCAACCGCTTTTCAGTTCCGTTGGAAAGGAATGGCATTGCGTTTGCCCGGTCAGGCCTTAGCCGGTAAGGCCGTTGCTTCGGAACGGGCGGCATCCCTGCGGGGCGGATGCTGCTGCAACCCTCCGCCTGACCCGACCGATGACCCCGGCGCGGATGCGGATGCTTCCGGCCCGGCCGGAAAGTGCGGTGGTTGCGCCACCTGCGGCGGGGGCGGCGGACACGGGGCGCCGGTTTATCAATTCGGAACCGGCAGTGCCAACCTGCAACTGCTGGATACGCCGATGTGGTATTCCGCCTCTGCAAAGGGGCCCGGACTGGAACTGCAATTGACGTATAACCGGGTGGCCACCGACCGGATGGCGGATTACACCAATGTAAATTACAACCTGTTCGGCCCGAAATGGAGCTGCAACCTGTCGTCTTATCTTACGGAAACACCCGACGGAGGTGTAGATATTGTTCTTCCGGGCGGACGCATGGAACGCTTCAACAACGCCACGAATAAATATGTGGCGGCGGATGCTTGGAATGAAAATGAACTGATCAATGAAAGCGGCTATTTCAAGTACACAATTAAGGACAGCCGTCTTTCGTACTGGTTCAATACATCCACCATAACGAACCAGCATTTGGAGAAAATGGTTGACCGGTATAACAACCAACTGCGCTTTCAGTACGACTCCATTGAGCGGTTAACAAATGTGGTGGATGCTGCAGGACGGTATATTGTTCTGCGCTATGATTCTTCAGGATGTGTTACACAGACGGTGGATCGTCTTGGCCGCACCTGCTCATTCGCTTATTCAAACGGAATGCTGACCGCGATTACCGATATGGGCGGGTACACCACGACGATTGCCTACACAACAAATATGTGGGTGACCAATCTTGTTTATCCCGGAGATAAAAACCTGTCGTTCAGCTATCAGACAAACGGCGAGCTCGGGAGTCTGTCGCCGTTTGAGATTTCTGCACGGGATGCGCTGAATCACACCAACAGTTTCAAGTATTACGCGCTGCACGGAAGTTTTAAAAATACGGCATCCCTGACAGATCAGGAGGGTAATCGCTGGGGATACGAACGTGATCCTGACACGTTGCGTATCGATACGGATCGGGTCAATGTGGATCCAAACACAGGCTATGTTCTGGGAGGTACGGTCTGGGAATACCGGGACTACGACACATCGGCGAACCTGCACCTCCGCACCCGGACAAACGGACTGGCGATCAATTACACTTATGACAGCCGCCACAACCTGACCAACGAAGTCTGGACGATCAACAGCAACCTCCATTCCGCGTGGTCTTACAAATACGACACCAACGATAACCTGACCGCTGTCGGCGATCCGCTAAGCCACACCAACCGTTTTGGATATGATACCAACCGCCGATTAACCAGCATCACCAATGTGCTGGGCGGAACCGTCGGGCTGAAATACAACGCGGACGGGAAGCTTACCAACCTGACCGACCAGCTTTCTCATTCCATCGGCATGAGCTATGACACCAACGGGTTTCTTACAACGGTTGCTTTTACGAACGGGATGCGGATGATTTTCACCAATGACGTGACCGGGCGTCCGTACAGTTTCACCGACACCGCCGGGCTGACCGTCACCTACGGTTATGATGATCTGGACCGTGTTGCAACGGTGAGTTTCCCGGAAGGAACCTCATTCGACAACGATTACGGCTGTTGCGGAATTGACCGCTCGACCGACCGTCTGGGTCGAAATACGTTCTATCAGTATGACCAGTTGAAACGGCTTGAAGAAATCGAAGACCCGGCGACCAACGTCACCCGGTTCCGGTACAACGGCTTGAATCAGATGACCGGACTTGTAACCTGTGTGGAAGGCGAAGAGCGCATTAAACGGTTCGAGCATGTTTCGACCAATGGCTACAGCCGCCTCTCTTCGGTGGTAACACCGGCGGGAAAACAGCATAGATATTTTTACGACTTTCAGGGACAGCTTACGCAGATTCATGATGCGAAGCTCCAAAACCGCCGCTGGAGCTATTCCGCGACCGGGGAGCTTAAATCGGAAATTCACGGCGATCATGGTTATAAATTTACATGGGATGCCGCCGGAAATCTCAAGGGTGCAACCAATGAGGGGATATCGTATATTTCACCCGACGATCCGCTTGAGGGACGCGGCCCGGGAGTCGAGACTCCGGGTTATGCAAACTCAAGCTACGGTTATGATGCATTGAACCGGCTGACGAACGAAACGGTAAATCTTTCGGTTCCGGGTTTTTCGAACGTGACGTATGCCCTGCAATATAAATATGATGCCGACGGTAAGGTGACCAACCGGGTTTTGAGCGTTTCCGGCGCAGCGCCGGAGAGTGTGACCAACAGTTACCAATACGACAGTATGGATCGCGTGACCAATATTGTACAAGGCAGCGGCGCGACACTCGCCAAGTGCGGGTACACCTACGACGCGGCGGGCCGTCTTCATGTTAAGACGTACGGCAATAACGACACCGAGACCTTTTTGTATGATGCCGAAAGCCGCCTGACCAATCTGGTCGTCACCGGTTTCACCCCGACGAATCTGCCTGCCTATTCGCTGCGGCGCAACGTCATGGGCAGCATCACGCAGGAGGTTGTCACGGTCAACAGCACGGTGCAGACAAATCTCTACGGCTACGACGTGCTTGACCGTCTGGAGTCCTCAACTGAAAATCGCCCATCGGAAATCATCAATCGGCAATACTCCTATGATTCCGCCGGAAATCTGCTCTTCGATCCGGGTTCGACCGGAACCGTTCATCGTCTTTACAGCGACGACAACGAACTGCTGTATACCTCGGCGAGCACGACCCGGACAATTAATGTTTCCGGAACGGTGGAGCCCGGCCCGGCGAGCAACAAGTGGTACAACTCGCAGGCGGCTCTTGGTGTCCAAACCGTTCAGGTCAGTCAGGCGGACGGAAGTTTTGCATTCACCAACGTCGTGATCCAGAACGGCGGCTCCAACAATCTGCAAGTGACGGTGCGCGATGTCAGCGGCAATACCGCCACGCAGAATGTCTGGTACATTCGCAGCGCAGTCGAGTCGTTTGGTTACGACGCCAACGGCAACATGACCTATTGGAAGCAGTCCGACGGAACGGAAATGCAGTATGTGTATGACATCCTCGACCGTCTGTATCAGGTCAGCCGCAACGGCGAACTCGTTTTGCAGAACAGCTTTGATCCGTTCGGTCGGCGCATTGCAAAAACCGAGATCATCGGCGGCGTCACCAACCGCGAATACTACGTCTATGAAGGCATGAGCGTCATCGCGGTGCTCGACCAGGCCGGACGCATCAAAGAAAGCTTCACACGCGGCCCCGGCATTGCGGGCGATGTCGGCAGTCTGATTGCCGCCACCGATCATACCGGGCAGTACAGCTTGGCCATCTATCTGCATTCCGACCATCGCGGCAACGTGATTGCCGCCCGCAGCTGGACGGCAACCTTCGGGGCGTGGAGTTATGATGCGTGGGGTGAGCTCACCACGAATACCGGTTCGTATGCGTCTCGGTTCCTCTTTAGCAGCAAAGAACTCGACCGCTCCACCGGACTCTACCACTACGGTTTCCGCGACTACTCGCCGGAACTCAAACGCTGGATATCCGCTGACCCGCTCGGCGAAGCCGGCGGGTTGAATCTGTATGCGTTCTGTGGGAATGATCCGGTTAATTCTGTAGATATAGATGGATTATTAAGTTTTGACGCTGACCAATTTGCAAAAGAGATCCGTGATAGAAGATTTAATCTGTCTGCCACATTGGGATCTTTTGCTACAACGCTGGGTGTTGGAACCATGCCAAAAATACCAAGCGAACTTAGAGGTTTTGGGGTACCGAAAGGTGAATTGAATCCATATACGAGCCAACTCAGTCGTTGGTCAGGGAGACTTGGAGAAAGAACATTGAGGGATATTGGGCGAACTAGAGCGGGGATGGCTATTGGTGCAGCATCTTCGGCATTAATAGTTTTTGAAGGGTTTTATGACTGGGGGGTTATTATTAGGGCGGCAGTAAACGCGACGACATTAGATGATTCTGGCTGTAAGAAATAAGGAGCATGTCTATGAAAGTATCTGAGCAAGTAATACGTGAACATGCATTAGCGCGAATCGCGGAGATATTCGACATTCCTGTTACGCAGTTGCGACAGGACACAAAATTCGGGGAGGATCTGAAAGCCAGCTTTGTTTCGGATTTTCGGTTTAACGAGCTTGATAAAGTATACTTTGATATTGGTGATGTCGCGGATAGACAAATTACCAAGGAACTTAAGAGAGGAGAAGGTACAATTTATACCATTGAAGATTATTGCAATCATATGGTGCGGTGCTATGAAACTAAACCCGAAGATGTGTCGAAAATATTGCGACTTCCACCAGAGCCGAAGACCGCGATGCCGCCGCGCCTTGAAAAATAGATTTGTGCAGGTATAGTCCTCGCCTTGTTCTTTTAAAAATTGATTTTGGAAATTGCCGCTATCGACCACCCCGGGCCGACCGACATAACGGTTCACCTGCCTCGGACCATCGCGGCAAATAATGAGAAACCGCATTTACCTTTGGATACCCCTTGGGGAATGGGGCCTGATGGGAAATTGGTTCCTCAGCCAGAGATTCCGCTGATGCCACAAACCCGTCCGTTTCGCTGCCCAAACCTAGCCTAAGGAGCGTTAGAAATGAGTAACAAAGCCATAGAGTTGCATGATTCCAAGATAGAAGCAGTCCATCAAGCAGGCGATCATTTGGAAATACATTTCAATAAGGCATATGTTTACGAGTGGAGCGGTGTTTTGGGAGATAATGGAACGGGATGGGGTCAGTGCGCTCGATTTGTGCTTTATTCCCCATTCCTTTTAGGAAGGTGGCCTGTGTTTCCCGAAAGCATTAAATCTGGTGTTTTGGAAGTTGGCGAAACTGTATACGACAATGTCATATCGCTTCCCTTGGACGTGTCTGAAATCGTTAAACTTTCACTTTCATTTTTTTCAAAAGAAGAAGTTATCATTTCGGCAAGCAGGATTGAAATATACCTTGAGGGTGAAGCTGAATATATCGAGACTGTTCCTTTTCAAATTTTCGAAAAGGAGGTAAAAAAACAATGCGATGAATAATATTTATAAAATGAACTTACGCGCCAACCAACAGCGTTGACTGTGCCAACCTGTTAAATATGAAGTCAGAAAAAGCTTCTCGGTTATGAACACTCAAAAGCATTTTGGAGCAAATCCTGCTGTCCCGACTGCCATGCGCTTGCACACTGCGGCAGCCGTTCAAACCGGTTTCTCCGTAGCCGGAGCGAAGTTCACCTACATCAAACTGAACATATCAACGCCTTGCCCGCCTCGGAGCGCTGTTCCGGTTAACCGCCCGCTCAACAGCCTGCGCAGGTGCTGGGCTGTATCCGGACAAAATTGCCGGTTGCTGCGCTCCCCTGCCGTCACAGTAGTGCCGGCCTCTCTCCCGTTGGTCGAGTCGGTAAGATATGCGACTTTTTCGACGATGTCGCAGCAGACTGTATCCGCAGTCGCATCCGTACACCAGCCGTGATCTTTGAAAATTGAATGCGGCGGCACTGCGGGCGTTTCGCCCGCAGACCGCGATGCCGCCGCTCCTTGAAAAACAGATGCGAATATAGTTTTGATGATGCGTTGAGAGACGGTAAATCTTTCGGTGCCGGGTTTTTCGAACGTGACGTATGCCCTGCAATATAAATATGATGCCGACGGTAAGGTGACCAACCGGGTGTTGAGTGTTTCGGGTGCCGAGCCGGAGAGCGTGACAAACCGTTACCAATACGACAACATGGATCGCGTGACCAACATCACACAGAACAGCGGCGCGGCGCTCGCGCAGTGCGGGTACACCTACGACGCGGCGGGCCGCCTGCAAATGAAGAGCTATGGCAACAGCGACACCGAAAGCTTTTTGTATGATGCCGAAAGCCGCCTGACCAATCTGGTCGTCACCGGTTTCACCCCGACGAATCTGCCGGCCTATTCGCTGCGGCGCAACGTCATGGGAAACATCACGCAGGAGGTTGTCGCGGCGGACGGTTCCGTGCAGACCAACCTTTACAGCTACGACGTGCTTGACCGTCTGGAGTCCTCAACTGAAAATCGCCCATCGGAAATCATCAATCGGCAATACTCCTATGATTCCGCCGGCAATCTGCTCTTCGATCCGGGTTCGACCGGAACCGTTCATCGTCTTTACAGCGACGACAACGAACTGCTGTATACCTCGGCGAGCACGACCCGGACAATTAATGTTTCCGGAACGGTGGAGCCCGGCCCGGCGAGCAACAAGTGGTACAACTCAAAAGCGGGTCTCGGCAGTCAAACCGTTCAGGTCAGCCAAGCGAACGGAAGCTTTGCATTCACCAACGTCGTGATCCAGAACGGCGGCTCCAACAATCTGCAAGTCACGGTTCGCGATGTCAGCGGCAACACGGCCACGCAGAACATCTGGTACATTCGCAGCGCAGTCGAGTCGTTCGGTTACGATGCCAACGGGAACATGACGTACTGGAAGAAGGCCGACGGAACGGAGATGCAGTATGTGTATGACATCCTCGACCGCCTTTACCAGGTCACCCGTAACGGCACGAACGTCCTGCAGAACAGCTTTGATCCTTTCGGTCGGCGCATCGCCAAAACGGAAGTCATCGGCGGCACCACCAACCGCGAATACTACGTCTATGAAGGCATGAGCGTCATCGCGGTGCTCGACGAAGCAGGCCGTATTAAGGAGAGCTTCACACGCGACCCCGGCATCGCTGGCGATGTCGGCAGCCTGATTGCTTCCACCGATCATACCGGGCAGTACAGCTTAGCCATCTATTTGCATTCCGACCATCGCGGCAACATCATCGCCGCCCGCAGCTGGACGGCAACCTTCGGGGCGTGGAGCTACGATGCGTGGGGTGTGCTCACTACGAACACAGGCTCGTATGTGTCGAGGTTCCTCTTCAGCAGCAAGGAGCTCGACCGCTCCGCCGGCCTCTATCATTACGGTTTCCGCGGCTACGCGCCGGAGCTCAAACGGTGGATCTCCGCCGACCCGCTCGGTGAGGCCGGCGGGTTGAATCTGTATGCGTTCTGCGCAAATGATCCGGTTAATGCCGTTGATCCGTGGGGGCTGAGAGACGTAGATGTTTACGTCTGGGAATGGCACACTATGGGAGGTCAAGTTGGCCATGTCATGATTACGGAACATGGTTCCACAACGGTGCTTTTAAGTCAGTTTCCTATTCCCCGTGGTCTACACGAGCCGAACCATAAGCGTGACTATACCGATACGCTTAACCTAGAAGGCGCTCCGGCCAAGATATTTATTGTGAATGTTCCCAATGACTCTGCATTTGATGCAATGGTTGCCAATCATGTTGCTCGATACTGGTGGGATTTCCGTCCGAGTAGTTCTGACGAAACGCATTGTACTAGAGCAGCGTATGATGCGTTGAAAGCTGGTGGTGTTCCTGTTTTTGGCCAAGACTCGGGGCAGTTTTTGCCCGGAAATCTTGGCTCAATGCTGGAGAAACTCGGAAGGAAAATCAAATAGGGATTCATGAATATGAGAACCATCAAATATTTTTCCGTACTGAGTTTGTTGATTGGTATTATCTCCCTGCATTTGGCCTTTACAGTTGGCAGCGTCGATAACTGGCAGCCAGTTCAGCTCCCATTTCCAAGTGCAGGTCACGCAGTTTCATATCCATTTCGCATCGCCAGTAGTGGCAGATTTGAAATTGCGGTGGCCACACCAATTGAAACCGACAAATACACTATAGGCTTGTCCGATACTCCTCCTGTTTCGTGCGATCTTCAACTAATTCTTACAGGCGCTCACGATTTCAAAATGGAGCAACAAATCAAAACTCTTCGCCGCAGTGGTCGTAGTGTTTCCTGCAACCTCGATTACTTCACGAGTGAACCTGTGAATCTCCCTCAAAAGGGAGATTATGTTTTACAGATTGACAGTAAAATCGATGTTGAACCGTTCAGACACGAAGGTGCCATGCTCTCGTTCACACGTTCTGAAAATCCGGTTGACTCAGCTGTCCGTTACTTGATCATAAAAGTGGGGTCTTACGTACTAATCGTTCTAGCGTTGATTGGATTCCTGTTTTCAACACGACGACAGAAATGAACCTCCGTGTTTAGTCCCACGGTGAAAAACGGGTCAGCCAAAAAACGGGTCAGCCAATGAATTTTGAATTTGATGCGGCGGCACTGAGGCGAAGACGAAGCGCGATGCCGCCGTTCCATAAACGGAGTTTCCGAACATTGGAAAAGACACATAGATTTACCGCTCGTTTTGAAGGAACAGTGGAACCCGGCCCGGCGAGCAACAAGTGGTATAACTCAAAAGCGGTGTTGGGGTGCCAGACCGCTCAGGTCAGTCAGGCGGACGGAAGTTTTGCGTTTACCAATGTGCTGATTCAAAACGGCGGTTCCAATGAACTGCAAGTGACGGTGCGCGACGTCAGCGGCAATACCGCGACGCAGAAGGTCTGGTACATCCGCGACGCGGCTGAAACGTTCCGCTATGACGCCAACGGCAACATGACCGGTTGGAAGAAGGCCGACGGAACGGAGATGGAGTATGTGTATGACATCTTCGACCGGCTCTACCAAGTCAGCCGCAACGGCGAACTCGTCTTGCAGAACAGTTTTGATCCGTTCGGGCGGCGGATTGCCAAAACGGAAGTAATCAGCGGCGCCACCAACCGCGAATACTATGTCTATGAAGGCATGAGTGTCATTGCCGTGCTCGACGATGCCGGGCGCATCAAGGAAAGCTTCATGCGCGGCCCCGGCATCGCGGGCGATGTCGGCAGTCTGATTGCCGCCACCGACCACACCGGGCTGTTCAATGCAACCGTCTATCTGCACTCCGACCATCGTGGCAATGTTGTGGCCGCCCGCAGCTTTACGACCACCGTCGGGACGTGGAGCTACGACGCGTGGGGTGTACTCACTGCCACGAACGGTACCTACACCAGCCGATTCCTTTTCAGCAGCAAGGAACTCGACCGCTCTACCGGCCTTTATCATTACGGCTTCCGCGACTACTCGCCGGAACTCAAACGCTGGATCTCCGCCGATCCGCTCGGTGAAGCCGGAGGACTGAATCTGTATACGTTCTGCGCAAACGATCCGCTCAGCTACGTAGACCCCTCTGGCAGAAATCCGCTTCTAATCATCGCGTTGATAGGTGTGTTTTTCGGAGCGGAATATGCCATTGCTCCCGGAAACGGATACGATACCAGCAATCCGGAATATGCAGCCGGACAGGGCGTTGCCAATCTGATTACCACTGTAGCGTTTGCGGGCGGGGGTACTGCTGCTCGCGGGTTTAAATGCAGTGCAGCAAAGGGTGAGGTTCCACAAGTTCTCAAAAACAGAGCTGCGGGCAATGCCTTTAGAGATGAAGTCGCACAGGGAATGCGGATGGAGGGGCGAGATGTCGCGACAGAAGTTTACAAGCGAACTCCTTTCGGAAAAAGATACATTGATATCGAGATCAGTCTGGACGGCAAGGTTCTCGGCGGTATTGAAACTAAGTTTGGCGGTTCTCGTTACTTGCCGCTTCAACGTGTGAAGGATGCTTGGTTGCAATTAGTCGATGGTTATCCTGTAAATGTCATAAGGAGTCGGTAATGGTACAACATCTTATAAACGAGAAACTCGAAAATGTAATCCGATCAGTTGGTCTCAAGTTGAAAGACCTTGGTTTTTCTGGGCGCGGACTTATCTTGAGGATTCTTAAAGATGGGAATTGTGGAATCCTAGAGTTTCAACGTAGCACAAAGAGTTCTCCTGACAGCTTGTTGTTTACTGTCAATCTAGGGATCGTGTGTGGAGCTCTGCTTGATCCTCCAGGCGAACAACTGGAAAAGACTCGAATTATCGACGCACATATCCGGCAGCGTCTCGGTGTTTTTTTGCCTGATAGGCCTGATAAATGGTGGGAGATTACTCCGTTGACAAATCCGGAAGTTTTAGCCAATGAACTATCAGAATTAATCCTTAACCTAGCAGTGCCATATATTCTTGGCCTTTTAAGTACAGTTGCCATTGTTTCGTTATGGGAATCGGGGAAGTGTCCGGGGTTGACTGATGGTCAACGGTTGCGTTTTTTGGCACACCTACAAAAAAGAAACGGAAACGCGGCAACCTAAAGTGTCTGGAAACGGTGAATCTTTCGGTTCCCGGGTTTTCGAACGTGACGTATGCCTTGCAGTACAAATATGATGCGGACGGCAAGGTGACCAACCGGGTTTTGAGTGTTTCGGGTGCCGAGCCGGAGAGTGTGGTAACCGTTTATCAATATGACAGTATGGACCGCATGAAAACCATCGCACAGGGCAGCAGTTCGGTGCTGTATACCTACGATAATGAACTTACGCGCCAACCAACAGCGTTGACCATGCCAACCTGTTAAATATGAAGTCAGAAAAAGGTTGCCACTTCGGGATTGTATCCCTTCGCTCCGGCATTTCATGCCGGCTTTAAAGTTGCGGTCACTCTGTGCAGAGCTTGAGCTTTGCGCTCCTTTAATCTCGGTTATGAATACTCAAAAGCACTGTGGAAACTGGCCGGTTGTCGCAACGGTGCTACGCTTGCACACTTTGACCGTTGCCCGAACCGGGTGCTTCCTGGCCGGAGTAAAGTTCACCTACATCAAACTGAACATATCAACGCCTTGCCCGCCTCGGAGCGCTGTTCCGGTTAACCGCCCGTTCAACAGCCTGCGCAGATGCTGGGCTGTATCCGGACAAAATTGCCGGTTGCTGCGCTCCCCTGCCGTCACAGTAGTGCCGGCCTCTCTCCCGTTGGTCGAGTCGGTAAGATATGCGACTTTTTCGACGATGTCGCAACAGACTGTATCCGCAGTCGCATCCGTACACCAGCTGTGATCCTTGAAAATTAAACGCGGGCGGCCCTTCAAGGAGCAGCCGTCGTTCTTTGCAGAGGAGTGTGTCTGCTAACGAAGAGATGGATACTTCGGAATGCGTTTAGATAATCCTAAAAAGGACTTTACACGGCATAGTTGATAGATAAGCATCTGGCCGCTTTATTAACCGTAAATTTGTAACAGGCTGGAGAATTTCAATATGCAACATCAGATCAGGGCGGTTTTGTTTGATTTGGACGGCGTGGTGGTTTTTACCGATAAGTATCATTACTTGGGCTGGAAAAAACTGGCCGACGAAAAGGGCTGGGCTTTCGACGAGGAAGTGAATAACGGATGCCGCGGCGTGCCGCGCCTCGCTTCGCTTCAGGTTCTGCTGGATCACAACAAAGTGGATCTGCCGCTCGACGAAAAAGAGCGTCTGGCGAACATCAAAAACGAGTACTACAAAGACCTGCTGAAGCAGATTAACGATGCCGATGTTTATCCGGGAATTATTCCCTTCCTGAAAAAGCTGAAGGCCGAAGGCGTTCGCATGGCGATCTGTTCTTCCAGCAAAAATGCCCAGCCGGTTCTCGACGCCTTGAATCTGTCGCAATATTTTGACGCCGTGATCACCGGCAACGACATTATCAATCCGAAGCCTGATCCGGAAATTTTCCTGAAGGGCGCGAAAGCGCTGAACATGCATCCGCTCCATTGTTTGGTGTTCGAAGATGCGGAATCGGGCGTCGAAGCTGCGCACGCCGCACACATGAAGTGCATCGGTGTCGGCCCCGCAGAACGGTTGCCCAATGCGTATGAAACGATCACCGATTATGCGGAGATTGATTTGCAGGCGCTGCTGGATGCCGGCCGCGTGAAGACTATCGCCAAAGAGCCGTGGAATGTTTCGGAAGATGTATTGAAGAAAAA
>JBAZTQ010000028.1:0-14785 GCA_041661845.1 Kiritimatiellales bacterium
GACGACTCCATCAAATCCGCGCCACGCTGCTGGCACTGGGAACTCCGATTGTCGGCGACAAACTCTACGGCGTGGACGAAACCCTTTTCCTGCGCTTTTGCAAAGACACGCTCACGGACACCGACCGCGCCCGGTTACGAATGGATCGTCAGGCTTTGCACGCCGCCGGACTCAGCTTCCGTCATCCGAAGTTTGGACGGCCCGTCATGATCGACCTCGATCTTCCTGACGATATGAAAGTATTGACGATCTAATACGGCACAATCCATAGGCAGTTTCCGGAGGAAGTAACCGTGACGATCTTTTTTTGCTCATCAACGGTGACCGGAAGTTTCCAGCGTTTTTTATCATCACCATCAAGCGGTATTATCTCCATAGACCCATCCGGTTTTCGATGATGGAGTTCTGTGGAATAAAAATCTACGTGGTTCCAGTATTGAACTATTTGGAAAGAGTTTCCATCTGCAAGGTTGATGGAACCAATAATATGTCTGGCATTTGTAAATATGTCAGGAACCCAAACAACAGAGACTGAGATGAAAAAAAACAGCAATAGCACAACGAACGTAGTGATACTTATAATTTTTTTCATAATTTTCTCAGAGATTTGATCCGTTCGAGTACGGGCGGGCGGGAGTATTCGAGGAATATCTTGAGCGGGTGGGGTTTTACTTTTGCAGGTCGGCGATCATCTGTTTGACGGTTGCGTGGAGCGCGGGAAGGTGTGCGCTGCAGATGTTGAAGATTTCTTCGGCGTCCAGATTGAAATAATGGTGAGAGATGATGTCTCGTACTCCTTTGACTCCCTTCCAGTCGACCGCCGGATAGTTCAGAAGCAGTTTGCCGTCGGTATGTTTGTCGAGATTTTTTATGCTTTCCCCGATGGCGATTAATTTCATGCAAATGCTGTCCAGCGTCATTAAGCCGAGTGTGGAATTCAGAAAGTCATCAACAGAATGAATTCCGGCGAATCGATCCTGAACAATATCAATCGATTCTGCGATCTGTTTAAGGATTCCGGAGATCAGTTTCTGATTAAACATAAACCGCGTCCTTTTCGATCTCTTCTTTTAAAAGCGGATTCATGTTCTGCCGCTTGCGGACAATGTCCACCGGGGTGTTCAGCAGGGTTTCAAGGTGCTCTTTCAGGTGAATGAGCCTGAAGGGATCAGCAGTTGTCGTTTCAACAACCACATCCACATCGCTGCCGTCTTTGGCTTCGTCGCGGGCCAATGATCCAAAGACGCCCAGCGAAACGATTCCATATTCGGAACCGGCTTCGCTTTTGAACTGCTCAAGTGCGGTCAATGCCTGTTGTCTGGAAACCATATCTCTCCACTCCAAATTCTGCGGCAGGATAGGTTAATAAGGCGTGTTTGCCAATAAATGATTCGATTTTAGAACTTCCTCAACGCCTTAATCCGTTCAAGAACCGGCGGGTGAGAGTATTCGAGGAAAACTTTGAGCGGGTGGGGCGTTAGGTTGGAGAGGTTGTCTACCGATAGTTTTTTGAGGGCGCTGATCATTTCGCCGGGCTGTTTGGTGGTTTCGGCGGCGAAGGCGTCGGCTTCATATTCGTGTTTGCGCGAGAGGATGTTGCCGAGCAGTCCGAGGATCATGCTGATCGGCGCGTAGAGGAAGCCGAAGAAGATGAACCCGGCGTAAAGCGGCGTCCCTTCGATGCCGAACGCGGCGTAGAGTCCCTGTTTGGTGATGAAGAGCGAGAGGATGAAGAACATCAGCAGTGACGACGCCAGCGAGATGACGATCCCTTTTTTGATGTGGCCGAGTTTGCAGTGTCCGATTTCGTGCGCCAGCACACCGACCAGTTCGCCGGTGGTGTGTTTTTCGATCAGCGTGTCGAAAAGGGCGATCCGTTTGGTTTTGCCGAAGCCGGTAAAGTAGGCATTGGATTTGGTGGAGCGCTTCGAGCCGTCGATTTTAAAGATGCCGCTTAAAGTGTAGCGCTGTGCCTGTGCAAATTTTTCTATGGCGGATCTGAGATCCCCGTCTTCCAGCGGGGTGAATTTGTTGAAGAGAGGCAGGATGACGACCGGCGCGATGAACATGATGAAAAGCTGGATGACCGCCAGCGCGCCCCACGCCCAGAGCCAGGCGTTCGCTACGGCGCTGAAAATCCAAAGGATGAGCGCGAAGACCGGTGCGCCGAGCAGGACGGTGAGCATCAGCCCTTTGAGAATATCGACGATGAAAGTTTTCGGGGTGGTTTTATTGAAACCGTAGCGCTCTTCGATGACGAAGGTGTCGTAGATGCTGAACGGAATGCCGACCAGCTGTCCGAGCAGAACGAGGATGCCGCCGAAGACCAGTCCTTGAACTATCATGTTGGCGGAAGCGGTCTGGGCGATGCCGTTAATCCAGCTGAAGCCGCCGAGCAGGATGAAGGCAATGGTCAGTGGAAGCATAATGGCCGCCTGAATCTGGCCGAAGCGGGTGTTTTCGCGCAGGTAACGCTGGGATTTGGCGTATTTTTCCGCGTCGTAAATACCCTGAAACTCCGCCGGAATCTCTGTGGAAACATTCCGGACGTTGAGCGTTTCGACGATCAGGTCGAGCAGCCAGTTGAAAATCAGCAGGGCTAAGATAAAGATCAGATATGCGTTCATAATGCCGCGCAGGATAGATGGAGAATGTAGCCACAAAAAGCACAAAAGGTTGCAAAACATGTGATGTGTTGACTCTCGCAAAGCCGCAAGGCGCTGAGGGTGCCAGAAACTCTATTTTTGTTCTTTCGCGACTTTGCGGCTTTGCGAGAGAAAGGGGTAACAAGCTATGTCTTTTGCTTGATGGGGCGGGGCGGGAAAGCTACCTTGTGCCGCTATGAGTAAAACACTGTTTGACAAGATTTGGGATGCACACGTCGTCAAGGAGCTGGGCGGCGGCGAAGTGCTGCTGTATATCGACCGCCATCTGGTGCACGAAGTGACCAGCCCGCAGGCCTTTGAAGGTCTCCGTCTGGCCGGCCGCAAGGTGCGCTGCCCGGAACGGACGTTCGCCACGATGGATCATAATGTTCCGACGGACGAAAACCGGATGAACATCACCGATCCGATCGCCAAGGCGCAGGTGGATGCGCTGACGGAAAACGCGGCGGAAACCGGCGTGACCCTTTTCCCGCTCGGCGATGATCGCCAGGGCGTGATTCATATCATCGGCCCGGAGCAGGGCATTGTTCTGCCCGGCATGACGGTTGTTTGCGGCGACTCGCATACCGCGACGCACGGCGCGTTCGGTTCGATCGCGTTCGGTATCGGCACTTCCGAAGTGGAGCATGTGCTGGCGACGCAGACGCTGCGTCAGAAGAAGCCGAAAAACTATAAAGTCGAATTTACCGGCAAGCTGCAAAAGGGCGTAACCGCCAAGGATATGGTGCTGAAACTCATCGGCATCATCGGCACGGCAGGCGGCACCGGCTGCGCGTTCGAGTTCTGCGGCGAAGCGATCCGCTCGCTGTCGATGGAAGGCCGTCTGACAATTTGTAACATGGCCATCGAAGGCGGCGCGCGCGCCGGTCTGGTCGCTCCCGATCAGGTGACGTTTGACTACATCGCTTCCGGTGATCGTAAATATGCGCCGAAAGGCGAAGCGCTGACGAAAGCCGTTGCTGAGTGGAAGAAACTGACTACCGACGAAGGTGCCAAGTTTGATCATGTGCTGACGATTGACGTGAGCGATCTGGCTCCGCAGGTAACCTGGGGAACCAGTCCCGGCATGGTGACCGACATAACCGGAAAAGTTCCGGCGCTGGATGCGGTACCGGAATACAGTCCGGCCGATGTCCGCGCGGCGCTGGATTACATGGGTCTTGAGTCCGGCATGAAGATGACCGACATCAAGATCGACACCGTTTTCATCGGCAGCTGCACCAACGGACGCATCGAGGATCTGCGCGAAGCCGCCGCCGTCATCAAAGGTAAAAAAGTTTCCAAAGGCGTGCGCGTACTGGTGGTGCCCGGTTCGGAAGCGGTGCGTTATGCCGCCGAAAAAGAACGGCTGGACCGCGTGTTTGTCGAAGCCGGTGCCGAGTGGCGCTATGCCGGTTGCAGCATGTGTCTGGCGATGAATCCTGACAAGCTGAAGGACAAGGAGCGTTGCGCTTCAACCTCCAACCGTAACTTTGAAGGGCGGCAGGGCAAGGGCGGACGGACTCATCTGGTCAGCCCGGCAATGGCCGCCGCGGCCGCAGTGGCTGGTCACTTTGTAGATATCCGGGAGTTTTAATCATGGAAAAATTCAAAACATTTACAGGGGTGGTCGCCGGTGTGGACCGCGCAAACATTGATACCGACGCGATCATTCCGAAAGAATATCTGAAGTCGATCAAGCGGACCGGCTTCGGCGCGGCGCTGTTTTCCGACTGGCGCTACAACAATGACGGTTCGGATAATCCGTCGTTTGTTCTCAATCAGCCTGCCACCAAAGGCGCGCAGGTTCTGGTGGCGCGCAACAACTTCGGTTGCGGATCGAGCCGCGAACATGCCGTCTGGGCTGTTCAGCAGTACGGTTTTAAAGTGGTGATTGCTCCGCGTCAGGACGATGTACCGGCTTTCGCCGATATTTTTCGCGGCAACTGCGGAAAGAACGGGCTGCTGACGATTGAAATGACGTCGGCGCAGGTGGATGAAATTTTCCGAACCTTGGAAAAGGAACCGGGCGTAAAGGCCACGGTTGATCTGGAAGCTCAGACCGTTACAATTCACGCGGTGTCCGGCGACAAGGTTTATCCGTTCAGCGCCGATCCGGTGCTCCGGAACAAACTTCTGAATGGTCTGGACGATATTGCCCAGACGCTCCAATATGCGGACGATATTTCGGCGTACGAAGCGCGGCACTGAACCCGGCGTGATTGGAGGTCAACCATGAAGCTTCCGGATATTCTCTCTTTTCCTGATGTAAAGCTGCGCATCCGCGACGCACTGGCTGAAGACCTTGGCCCGGGAAAACTTGATGCCACTTCGTTTGCGCTGGTACCGCCGGGCGAAACGGCCGAGGCTCATCTGGTGGCACGGCAGGATGGCATATTGTCCGGCGGTGCGGTTGCCGCCGAAGTTTTCCGTCAGGCGGACGCTTCTCTTGAAGTTGTTCAGAAGAAAAAAGACGGGGCTGAAATTAAGCCGGGCGATGTTGTCCTGATCATTTCCGGCTCCGCGCGCGCCATGCTGGTGGCCGAGCGCACGGCGCTCAATTTCATTCAGCGCATGACCGGTATTGCCACCATGACCCGCCGCTATGTTGAAGAGGCCGGTAATCCGGACGTCATGATTCTTGATACGCGCAAAACCACGCCGACTCTGCGCACATTTGAAAAATACGCCGTCGTCTGCGGCGGCGGCACCAATCACCGCTACGGACTTTTCGACCGTGTACTGATTAAAGACAACCACTTGGCGCACTGGACACGCGAAGGCGGCGATCTGGCCGGCTCCATTCACGCCACGCGCGAGAAGTACCCTCATCTGCTGGTGGAAGTTGAAGTTGATACCATCCACCAGCTCAAAGCCGTACTGCATGCCAAACCGGATTGGGTGCTGCTCGATAATATGTCGCCGGACGAACTGCGCGAATGCGTCAAGCTGTGCGCCGGTATCTGTAAAACCGAAGCCTCCGGCGGCGTTAATCAGAAAACCATCCGCGAAATCGCCCAAACCGGTGTGAACGCCATTTCGGTCGGCGCGCTGACTCATTCCGCGCCGTCTGCGGATCTTGCGCTGGATTTCGTCTGATATGACTGCGGAACCGGCAACGCTTGTCGTCGATATCGGCAATACCAGCACGTCGCTGGCGGTGGCGCGCCGCCTGAAACTTTCGTCCATTCAGCGCACGCCATCGGCAACGCCTGCGCTCAAACTGCGGGCGGTTCCTGAGCGGGCGGTAATTGCGTCGGTGAAACCCGGCGTTAACAGGCGCTGGGAAAAATTCCTGAAACAGCAGGGCGTTACAAAAATTCTCTGGGTGGACCACACGGTCGATCTGGGTGTGGGAATCACCTATCCGAAGCCTGAAACCATCGGTGCCGACCGTCTGGCCAATGCCTGCGAAGCCGCAGCCGATTACGGCACGCCGGTGGTCGTCTGCGACTTCGGCACGGCGCTGACGTTCGACATTGTCAAAAAGCGGGAAGGGTACGTCGGCGGCATCATCTGTCCCGGCTTGCCGCTCATGTTCGACTACCTCGCCGAAAAAACCGCGCTGCTTCCGCATATCAAGCCGTTGAAAACGGCACATGTTGTCGGCCGAAGCACGGAAGAAGCCATGCGGATCGGCGCGCACCTTGGCTATCTCGGCATGGTCAAAGAGATTCTGGCGCAGCTGCGGAAAGAACTCGGACACCACGCAAAAGTATGCGCCACCGGAGGTTTCGCCCAATGGGTTTTTGAAGGCTGGGATCACCCGGTTCCGGTTGACCCGCAACTGACTCTCAAAGGCCTTGCCCGCATTGCGCAGTTAAACGCCCGATGAACGGCCGCCGCAGCATTCCGTTTTCGGGCTGATCGCCAGAATCGCTTCGTCGGCGGCGCTCCCGCTGATATAGGGAACGGTTCTGAATTCGCTGACCTGCTGCAACTGATAAAGAATATTGGAAATTTTCTTCATGGCGGTAATGCAGCCTTCGATTTCCTTGATTACTGCTTCATCGGTTGCAAGTTTCTGCAGAAATTCCAGCCGTATTTGCAAGACGGTGGCCGGCTGGCCGATGTGGTGACAGGCAGCTCCCAATGTTTGAATCATAGCGCGGTGCCGCTCGGCCTCCAGCAGCGTCTGCTGCTGCTGCTCAATGGTGGCTTTCAGCATTTGCTCCACATGCAGCTGTTCTTCGGCCGTCGCAATTCTGTGCCGCAGTTCGTTTACCACGCTGTTGAAGTTGTTTTCGATATACTTGAGGTCATCGGAACTCTGCGTATCCGCTAAAGCGATTTTTTCGGGCAGGGTACCCTCAGCGATTTCCGTGATGTATTGCCGGAGCTTCAAGATGTTGTTCGGATATTTCCGAAGAATTAAAAAGCCCGGAACAGCAATAGCCGTTGTCAGTACGAAAATAACCAGCTTGGTTAAAACAGAGAGACGATCGGCATTCGATCCGATCACCGTTCCCATGTAGAACAGCGACAAAGCCGGAATAACTGCCAGCAGTATCACGGCAATTTTAGCCTGAGCCGTCGCATTGTGTGCCGCCAGAGATGATAATTTTGCACACTTGCCCAGCCATTGCCTCATTAACCACCTCCGGAGTTTACGCGGCAACTTTCGCCCTGATCTTTCAATCTTACAAGCCGATAAATCAGCTCCGGTGTTTTTTTTGTCAGGAAGATGCTTTGGTTTCTGTTAACTGTCGGAATGATGTTTGGTTTTCTCGAACCGGGCCATGATGAAATAGGCGCAAGGAACGACGAGCAGAGTGAACAGCGTGGAAACGAAGACTCCGCCGATAATGGCCAGCGCCATGGGCTGGCGGGTTTCCGCCCCGACTCCCAGACCCAGCGCGATGGGGAAGGCCGCCGCAATCGTGGCGACAGATGTCATCAGGATCGGACGCAACCGGATCGGAGCGGCGGTGATGATAGCCTCTTTCAGCGGCAATCCTTCTGCGCGCTTCCGGTTCATAAACTCGACCAGCAGAATCGAATTTTTCTTCACCACGCCCATCAAAAGAATAATGCCGATGGCGCTGTAGAGGTTCAGCGACTGATCAGTTCCCCGCAGCGTTACCAGCGCGCCGGTGATGCTGAACGGCAGCGCCAGCAGTACAGTGAAAGGATGAATGAAGCTGTTGAACTGTGAAGCCAGAACCATATAGGCGACCACGATACCCAGCACGAAGGCGATCCAGAGTCCGCTGAATGAATCGCTGAATGTTTTGGCACCGCCTTCCAGATTGAACGTGTAGCCGGGCGGCAAGACGTCCTTTGAAATCTTTGCGGCCTGTTCCAAAGCCGCAGCCTGTGACGCACCGGCCGCCAGGTTGGCGGTCACCGAGATGGCGCGCTGGCGGTTGACCCGGCTGATGCTTTGCAGGGTCGCGGCGTTTTCAATGCGTACCACATCTCCCAGCGGGATAAGCTCGCCGTACGAGTTGCGCACGGTCAGGGTTTTCACATCTTCCGCGCTCAGCCGGTCTTCCGGTGTCAGCCGCAGGCGGATATCATACCGGCGCCCGTCCCGGGTGAATTTCCCCTGGCGGATGCCGCCCATAGCCGCGTTTACGGTCCGTCCGATATCTTCCATCGTAACGCCGCGCGCGGCGGCGGCCTGCCGGTCCGGAATGATCCGGACTTCGGGCATGCCGGTGCGGTAACTGTTGTCCAGATCAACGACCAGCCCGGTTTCCTCCAGCTGTTCCATGATTTTTTTGACAGAGGATTCGAGTACAACGTAGTCCGATCCGTTGATATTGAACTCGACCGGCAGACTGCGCCGCGCGGTGAGGCCGCGGGCGGACATGTCTTGAAAGGAAATTTTCAGTCCTTTGACGTTCCCGAGATCTTTCCGGAACTCGTTCATCAGTTCAGTCTGGCTTTTCCGGCGCTGATCCCGTTCGACCAGCGTGAGCCCCATGCCGGCCTCGTTCACGCCTCTGCCGCCGATCATGGTATAGGAGCGCAGAATTTCGGGGCGTTTCTTGAAATACGCCTCCACCTCCCGTACCCGCGCATCGGTCAGGGCCAGCGATGATCCGACCGGCGCGCGGAGGTTGACTCCGATATACGACTGATCCTGTGACGGTACGAATTCCCGGCGAAGTGTCTTTCCCAGTGTCAGCGAGTATACAAAAACCGCCATGGCGGTTATCAGCACGAGCCAGCGGCATTTCAGCACAAAAGGAAGAATCCAGCCGTAGGCGCGGTTGAGCAGATTGAATACGGCACCGGAGCTGCGTTCCAGCCATCCGGTTTTTTTCCGCCGCGTCATCATCATCGAGAGCCGCATCGGGGTGAGCGTGATCGCTTCCAGCAACGACAGCAGTACGGCGGCTGTCATCGTTACGCCGAATTGATAGAAGAACCGCCCGATCACGCCGGACATAAAGGCCACCGGCAGGAAGATTGCGACGACGGCCGCCGTCGTGGCGATGGCCGCAAAAATAATTTCGCGGGATCCGTCGCGGGCCGCCGTGACCTTGTCTTTGCCCATCTCAAAATGCCGGACAATGTTCTCCAGCACCATAATCGAATCGTCCACGACGATACCGATGGCCAGCGCCAGACCGAGCAGCGTGAACGTGTTGAGTGTGAATCCTGAAAAATAGAGGATGGTGAACGTGCCGATGATGGATGTCGGGATGGAAAGGATGATATTGAATCCGGAACTCCAGGTTCCGAGAAAAAGAAAACAGATCAGCGCGGTCAGAATGGCGGCAGTTATCAGTTCGTGCTCCGTGGCTTTCACGGCCTGTTCCACCGGACGGGTAAGGTCTACATTAACCTGAAGTTTCATGCCGGCCGGCAGCGACTTCTGGAGTTCATCCATTTTTGCTCTGACCAGACGTCCGACCTCCACTTCATTGGCACCGCGCTGCTTGCTGATGCCGATGCTCAATCCCGGCTCGCCGGAAATCCGCACAAGGCGGCGCACGTCGCTCAGACCGTCTTCCACCCGGCACACGTCTTTCAGACGGATGGTCACGTCATAGATCGGCTGTCCGCCCCGATGCGTGATGGGAATGTCGGCGACCTGTTCAACGGTCAGACCTTCGCCCATGATCCGGAGATTCATCTCGTTCTTTGAGTTTTCGATGTACCCGGCGGCCAGCTCGGAATGTTCCTGTCCGATGGCCTGCTGCAGATCAAGGATCGTTAACTCGTATTGCTTGAGTTTATCCGTATCCACCCAGAGGCGCAGGTTGCGCCCGCCGAACCCGAAAAGCGCGACTTCGCCCACGCCGGGAATGACCTGCAGCTGATCCAGCAGAAACGTTTCGACATAATCCACCAGTTCGCGCGGCGACTGTGTTCCGGAGACCCCGAGACGCAGCACCGGCTCGCCTTCGGTCGAATTTTTCTGAATAACCGGAGGGTTGACATTCAGCGGCAGACGCAGCTCCGCCAGTGCCCCCTGAACCTCCTGCAGCGCGGCGTCAATGTCGCGGCTGAGTTCAAATTCCAGTTCGACCGTGGCCGATCCCTGCCGGATGGTGGAGCGGATTTCTTTCAGTCCGTCCACGGAGATCACGAGCTGCTCGATCTTATCGACGAGTTCGGATTCCATGATTTCCGGCGCGGCGCCTTCCCACGCCGCGCGGATTCCGAGCACAGGAAAATCAATATCGGGCATCTGGCTGATGCCCATCCGGTTCATACTGATCGCGCCGAAAACAATCAGCCCGAACATAAGCATCCAGGCAAAGACGGGACGGCGGATGGAAAGATCGGACAGTGTCATGGTGAAACCTTCCCTGCGGCTACATGCAGATGGATCATGTCAGCGCGCAATTGATTTGCCAGAGCCGCCTCACGGCGGCGCAATCCCCAGTACTGCACCGAGGCCGTGAGCACGTCGAGGTTGTTGACGCGGCCCAGTTCATAGTCTTTCTGGAGCAGCGCCAGCGTATCGGATGAGATTCCGATTGCCGTTTGCAGTTCAGACCACTGTTTCAATTCGTAGAACAGGGACTGGTAGGTCTGCCGGACATCCCGTTCCGAAGACCGCTGAAGTTCTGCCAGACGCAGTTCGCTGATCCGGAGATGCTGTCCGGCTTCGGCGACGCGCGCCAGACGTCTGCCTTTATCGAACAGCGGAATTTCAAGGCTCAGCACAATATCCCATTCGTTTTGCGTCTGCGGGTCGCGGTAGAGATAGCTGTTGGCATCTAAAGTCACTTTGGGCGCGCGGTCTGATTGGGCGGCTTTCATATCCAGCCGCGAAGCTTCCACTGCGGCTTCGCCCGACTTGATGTCTGCGCGGTCTGCCGCCGCGATAAGATATTTATCCACCTCGCCGATGGCGGGCAGGGGTGTCTGATCAACCACCTGCAGACTGGTTGCAGGCTGGCCGGTCATAAACGCCAGCAGTTCCAGCGATGCCGCGCACGACTGGTTGAGCTGCTCCATGGTAATCCGAACTTCCGCCATCTGGTTTGACGTCGTCAGCAGATCGGACATTTTCGAACGGCCGAGTTTTATCCGGCGTCCCAGTTCCTCCGCGCGGCTCGTCAGCGCCTTGAGCTGTTCCTGTGATGCCGCCCGCTGATCCTGAAACGACCGGACCTGATAGAAAACGTCCGCGACATCCTCGTAGAGCAGTAGGCGCGCCTGTTCCACATCATGAGACCGGGCAAAACCTTCCGACTGTCTGGCTTCGGCAATACGGGCATTGCGGAAACCGTCGAACACCGTCCAGGTCGCGCCGACACCGGCCCGGCGGGTATCGTTGTTGGGTTCATTAATCAACCGGGCGTCGCCTTTGGCGCTTACTTCCGGCCACATCGCGCCGATCGCCTGCCGGTAGCGGGCTTCCGCCGCGCGCCATTCCGCTACATTGATCTGAAGCGACTCACTTTTTGCCAGCGCCAGTTCGTATGCCGCCGTGAGATTAACTTCGGTCGCTCTTGATACGGAAAATGCGGATAGCAGACACAACAATACCCGGAGACCCAAGCGCGAACGTCCTGCCGGAATATCAGCGGGCCGGTAATTTCTTCGTGTTTGTTTAATCATGATGCTCTTTATTTGTTTGTGCCGCCGCACCGGCCCAGAAAAAATTCAACAGCGCATTCAGTTCAATAATTTCGCCAACCCGCGCCGCGCGCCGGACTTTAAGCAGAATCGGTCCCACCAGAACACAGCGCAGTTCCGCGACTTTAAAATCATTACGCAACGCGCCTTCATCCATCCCTTTTTGGAGCAGTTCATGGATCGCTTCGATCATCCGGTTATGGTGTGTGCGGAAGGTCTTGTCGACCGGGGCGGACTGAACCTGATTCATCATCCGCGTTACGCCGTGCCGTTTGGTGAGAAAGTCTGCAAATTCATGCGCGAACAAAAACAGCCGTTCTTTGTAGGGCGAGTTCATGGCCGCGATGGCGAGAATCCTCGCCGTCATTTCATCGATCCCGTCTATCGCTATCTGCGCGAAGAGATCCTCTTTATTTTTAAAATAGAGATAGAGCGTGCCTTTGCCGATGCCGACGGCCGCCGCGATTTCATCGAGCTTCACTTCGTCAAATCGCCGTCTCTCAAACAGCTTGGCAGCCGCCTGCAAAATGGCCGAACGCTTCAATTCTTTGGACGTTCCGGATAGCATAGTGGAGCAAACCTATAGAACTGACCGGTCAGTCACAAGATAAAACAGCCGCCGCCGCAAATTATGGTTTAATACAGAAGCATGATTTATGCGCACCGCGCATCCCATAGTTAGCGAAGAAGGTTCAGTTGCCCATTTGTGATGCCGGAGGTTGTCCCACGCTTCTTTTCAGACCTTTATAGATTAGCACCCCTCCGTACATAAGGATGAGAATTACAAATGTTACAAATCCAGCGAACTGATAAAGGGGAATTTTGAATTGTCCTTTTTGCATTATCCCGGCTGTGAGGATCGCTATTACACTCCAAGCTATAAAGGCGGTAAATCCCCATGGTTTCATTTTCCAGAGCGCAATGGCGGTTGTCAGAGCTGTGAGACCATATATTAAAGGTAGTATCCTGTATCCCATCAACCCGATTGCTGCGTTGGCGAATCCAGCTAGAGCCAGCCATCCAAGAAGCAAAGAGATAATTGTGAGGGTTATTGGTCTTTTTTTCATTTGTCTCCAATGTCCAATGCTAGAAAATTAGCGGCTTTCTGAAAGGTGCTCAATCCAATACGCCGATTATGCTTTCCTCAGTAACAGCCAGAGGAAGAACGGGCCGCCGAGCAGCGAGGTGATGAGTCCGGCAGGCATTTCGACCGGAGCGAGCAGGGTACGCGCCAATCCATCGCAGATGACCAAAAACGCGCCGCCGAGCAGAATGACGGCGGGAAAAAGTTTCCGATGATCGGAACCGATGATCTGGCGGCCGATATGCGGAACCATCAGTCCGACAAAAGCGATCGGTCCGCAGAAGGCGACCGCCGCGCCGGTCATCAGCGACGCGGAGAAGAACAGCAGTTTTTTTGTGCGATCCACATTTACGCCGCGCGCACCGGCCAGTTCCTCGCCGGTCAGCAGCAGATTCATCTCGCGCGTCAGCAATGCGGCGATGATCAGGCCAATGGCCGTGAAGACCGCCAGATTGATCGGCGTGGTGAAACCGACCACCGAAAAGCCGCCCATCAGCCAGCGGATCATGCGGAAGGTTTCGCCGGGATCGCTGAAATACTGCATCAGCAGAATCAGGCTGGAGAAAAACAGGTTCACCGCCACACCGGCCAGCAAGAGCGTCGCGGATGAGAATCCGCTTTTGGCCCGCGCCAATCCATAGACCAGCAGCACCGTGCCGAGCGCGCCGAAAAATCCGGCGATGGAAGCTCCGGCAACGCCGGCGAAAAGCAACGGAGCGCCGAAACGCATCCAGACGGTGGCGCCGAGCGCCGCGCCGCCGGAAACGCCGAGCGTATCCGGCGTCGCCAGCGGATTCCGGAAGAGTGCCTGAAAAATCATACCGCTCGCCGCCAGCGCGATACCGGCCAGAAACGCCGTCAGGACACGCGGAATCCGCAGTTTCATCAGAATTTCGCGGCCCATCGGATCGTGCAGAACATCGGTGCTTCCAATCAGTGGAAACGCGACGAGCGCCGCCAGCGCCAGCAAAGTCAAAATAGTAAATTTTGTTTTCATAACGTAGACGCGACGCCCCCGTCGCGTTTTTGCCGTTCTTGAGGACGCGACGGGGGCGTCGCGTCTACGATAGATTCCGAAGCAGGAGCAAGAGTTTTTTTACGGACGAAGGCGGTTTCGAAAAGCGTTTCTAGCGGTGCGGGCTGAATCAGCTCCTGCGGCGTGCCGGTGAAAAGTGTCCGCCCGTCTTTCAGCGCGATGATGCGGTCGCTCCAGTGCGCGGCGCTGTTCAGGTCATGGTTGACGGCCAGAATGGTAGCGCCGCACTCCACGTTTATTTTTTTGAGCAATGTCATCACTTCCGTCTGGTGCCGCCAGTCGAGAAAAGTCGCCGGTTCGTCGAGCAGTATCACCGGCGTTTCCTGCGCCAGCGCGGCGGCGATGTAAACTTTCTGCCGCTCGCCGCCGGAGAGGGTGCGGAGCGTTCGGTTTCTGAACTTTTCCGTACCCGTTATTTGCAGCGCCCGCTCGACCGCGTCTTCGTCCTGCTTCTGCGCCGGAGACAAAGCGGAAAGATAAGGATAGCGGCCCATCATGACGAAGTCGTAAACGGCGAGCGGAAATTCAATATCATGCGTCTGCGGCACATAGCTGACCTGCCGGGCCAGCGCGCGGCTGTCATATCCGCGGCATTCGGTTCCGCCGATTTTTGCCGAGCCTTTGTACGGGTACATGCCGAGCAGACAGCGCAGCAGCGTGGTTTTGCCTGCGCCGTTCGGGCCGATGATTGAAACATATTCGCCTTGGCCGATGCCGAAGGAGACGCCGCGCAGAATCGGCGCGCCGTTCAGTTCCAGTACAAGGTTTTCAATCTGGATAGCATTATTCATGAATGGCGTTAATGAAATCCTGAAGGAGCAGACCAAAACGCGGCCCCGGAATCGAGGCGTAATCGTTGGTAATCACGACGGCGCGGTAAGGTTTCCAATCATTGGATGTGAAGTGTCCAGGGTTCGGAAGAATATCTATGACGACGTCGGGATGCATCGTCGTCAGACCTTCCGGCGAAATTTC
>JBAZTQ010000028.1:14885-29828 GCA_041661845.1 Kiritimatiellales bacterium
GGATCGTAGGTTCCGCCGACGGACGGCTTTTGCGCCGCATCCGGCGGGTAAACCGCGTAGTGACTTACACCGACGACCGAGTTGCTCAAACCGAGCGCGTAGAGAATTTCAGTGGTGTTGGGTGCCATCGCCACGATGCGCAATCCCTGATGCGGATTCTGCACACGCTGCTCTCCGCACCCGGTAAGTAGCAAGGTGAGTGTTACGGATATGACAGTCAGTCGGAACATTTGCTTATTGATCCTGAAGTTGCAGGCGGAAAAACTGATTTGGAGATTCTACCGGAAGCTGGACGGTGAGATTGATAACAGCTTGTCCTGCATTGGTTGAAGATTGCGAGGCTGTAACTTCGGGGATTGCATTGATCCAGCCTCCGGAAAGGCTGTCTGTTTTTTGCAGCAGAGCCCGTCCGTATGCCTGCCGGTTGACGCGGAAGTTTAGCAGCATGGTTGGATCGCCGTACGAATTGGTAGCGGGTTGCACGGTGATACGAGGAACGTCATTGGAATTCTTTGGGTCGGTTCCCATGACAAACTCCTGAAGGTTTTTTGCGCCGTCTCCGTCAGAGTCCAGTTGAGCATCGGCTGTTAAGCTGCGGTTTGTGCTCCACTGGGCAAACGTTTTCGGCGCGGCCGCAGCGCCTGAGGAAACGATACTGAAAGTGGTGCGGACATCGTCAGCCGGAGCATATTCGGCGTTACCGCTCTGCCACGCGCGCAACTCCACCGTGCCTGTCAGGTTGCTGACGGTCAGTAAATGATTGGTTTGATTGATCAGCGCGTTCGTTGGGCCACTCGACAGCTCGATGCTGACCGGAAGGCCGCTGCTGGCCGCCGCGCGCACCTGCCAGATGCTGTTGGTTGTCTGATTGGGAACCGGTTCGACGTAAATGTGCTGAATTTTGTCGGCGACATAGAATGACTGTGTGACAGGAACTGCCGGAGCATAGGTGGCGTCTCCCGGCTGTTGAGCCTGCACAACAATATGCCCTGTTCCTGTGAATATTAGCCGGTTGCTGCTGACGGTTGCATTTCCTTCCAGCAGGGTGTAGCTGACCGGCAGTCCGCTGCCGGCAGAGGCAGTGAGATTGATTTCGCCGGTTGAGAGTTTCTGGTTGAGGACAGCGCCGAATGTGATGGTTTGCGATTGGCGGTTGTCAATCGCTTGATTGATGACACCGACGGCATCTAAGTCGAAGCCTGCTGAACCGGTTGTCGGATAGGGATCATAAATATTCAGACCAACCGTATCCTTGGCACTGCCGTTGCCGATGATGTCTATGATCCTAACGTAAAGGATGTTTGAGGTGTTCAGATACGGAAAGTTATTCGTAAAGGCTTGTTTAAATACGGGGTAGTAGTCGTAAACCGACGGCGTTCCATTGGTTATAGTTGTGTATGTGGATTGCAGTTCCGCTAAATCGAAAGGTGTTCCGTATCCTGAGATGTATTTTCCAGCCAGACCGTAAATTTTCCAGGTGTCATGGTTATTTGAAACCGGATTGGTATTTGCATAAAAGTTGGGGAAACGAACAAAATTTATTCCGTCAGACGAAACTTCGATCCATGCCAGTTCCAGAAAAGTGTCGCTGAATGCATTTTCAAAAACAGCGAAGTCGAATCCGGATCCGTCAATGATCGCTTTGGAAAAGGTCATTGTGATTTGCCCGCCATCGCCCAGACAGACGATGTCATGAGTGCCTCCAGCCGCTTTGCCAAGGGCTTTTTCGGGGGTCCGGAATATCGTATCAACGCCGGCTCCATAAGTGAGACCTGTGTAGCCGTCCGCCCAGCCAACGAACTGTGTGCTGTCTTTATGGATTGCTGTGGTTGTTGCCGTTCCGACCCGGTCGGGGTAGGGGTAGATAATCGTTGTTCCGGGCAGGGTGCTTCCCTGAGCAAAAAAACCTGCGGCGATAAAGACAATCAGGGTAATCGTTTTTTTCATTAGAGCTCCATCGTAAGTCCTGCGGAAAAAGAACGGCCTGCTCCCGGATAGTAAACCCCGCTATATGCACTGCTGAGATATTGTTTATCGGCAAGATTATCGACCTTGAAGAACAGGGAGACCTGTTTAGTAATGGAAATATCGGTTTTGAGACCGAACAGCCCATAAGATTTTATTTCGCGTTGAGTATTGTCAAAATCGCCGCCTTGGAACTGATCGGAAAGCCATAGATGGGTTCCTGTAATCCTGACCCGTTTGAGCGGCTTGAACCAGACCGCCGTAGTATTCTGAATTTCGGGAACCAATGGAACTTTGTCGCCATCATTCGGCCCGCCGTCAAAAGTTGCCCGGACCAGTGACCACAGGGTTGAGGCTCCGTAATGTTCTTTGTCATACGCCAGTTCTAGATCGGAGCCGACATGCTCTGTTGCGCCGAGATTGATGTTTTGCCCTTGTCCACTTCCCAGATAATTATCTGTATAACCAATTTCATTCTCAAGGGTCAGATAGTAAAGGCTGGCGGAGGCGCTCCAGTTTTCAATCTGATATTTGACTCCGGTTTCAAAATTATTTCCTCTTTCCGGCTCTAGATTTTCATTTAGCGGATCATTGAGAGGGAATCCTTGATATGCGGCTGATTCGTCAAGAGCCGGATACCGGTAAACCCGGTCATAACCGATCCAAGCGCTGAAATTCTCAGCCGGTTGCCAGTTCAGTGAAATTTCATGAGCCAGACCGGTTTTCTTAAAATCCCCCTCGAAAGAAGTCGCAGGGTTGGGTTTGGGAGGATAGTTCGGATTGGGGTCTGGGGGACTCCAGGGAAACGGGCCGGGAATAAACGGGTTAAAATCGGACTTGTTGTATTCTTTATTTTTCCCCTGAGTCTGAGCGACTTCGTAGCGGGCTCCTCCGTTCAGCGAAAGGGTTTTTGTCAGTTCTTTTTGTGCAAACAGGAATGGGCCGACGGTGATGCGGCTAAGCGCGGCTTGATTGATGGTGGTTTCCCGGTCGCCGGCGAAGTCGAGTGTGTCATAAAACAGGTCAACGCCGCCGCTGATGAAGTTTTTCTCATCACCAACACGCGCCTGCGGTGAAAATGAATAGCCCCGCTGTTCGTTGATGCCGATGTTTCCGCCCATTTCGGAATAGGTGTTGCGAAGGTTGAAGCCGCCGTTGGCCTGAACGGTTCCCCATTCCCGTTCACCTTCCCACAGAACCGTTGTCAGCAGGTTCGTGGTGCTGGCGAAATCATTTGGTTTGACGGACTGCGTCGGGTCGGCGAGGTACTCGATGTAAGAAAGAGGCCCCGGGAACTGCGTGTAGTTTTCGCCGACGGATGTTTTTAAAGTGATGGTGTCTGAGTCGCCAAGCAGGCTGCCCAGCGACAGGTTGGCGTTTTTGGTCCACGAAAGAGAGTTGTCGCGGAAGCCTTCGTCGCGCTGATAGTTTGCGCCAGCGGTGTAAAACAGGTTCGAATGGGAGCCGGTGTAGAAAGCATTGTATTCCTGAAACCCGAAGCTTCCGGCAGAAGCCTTGAGTTTGATCTTTTGCTCGCCACCCTTTTTGGTGGTGATTTTGATGACGCCGGAAAGCGCATGGTTGCCGTACAGAACGGTTTGGCCGCCGCGAATCACCTCGATGGATTCAATATTATCCAGCGGCAACTGCTGCCAATCGAGAATGCCCATATCAGCGCGGTTCATTTTCTGTCCATCCACGATGACGAGTACGCGCTGTCCGCTGTTTTCGCCGAATCCGCGCATGGAAAGCTCTCCGGTGTTGCCTTTGCCGTTGGATGAACGGACGTGAATATTTGCTTCCTGCTGCAAAAGCTCCGGTACACTTTGGGAATGGGATTGTTCAATCTGTTTTGAGCTGATGACGGTGATATCTGCGGGAACATCCAGTTCCTGTTCTTCAAAACGCCAGGCCCGTACAATTACAGGGTCTGCCTGATACTCTGCGACTTCTGTTTCCGCCAGCAACAGCCATGGCAGAAAAGAGCACCCGACAAGTGCATATAAAAATGGTCTGAAAGCCTTCATAAAATTCTTATAAGGCCGAACGGAATGACTGCGTTTTAAACAGTCATTCCGTTTTTGTTTTAACGCTATCGCATGCCGTAGCCTGCACGCAACCGGCGGTAACCGGCAATGCCCAGTCCGCCGAGCATAACCAGCATGACGCTGGCGGGTTCAGGAACAGCCTGCACATTGTCGATAGCAAAGTAAGCAGGGGTGTTCATGCCGAACGCTCCGCTGTCCGAAGAACTCAGCGAAAACTTCAACGAACTGACATTGTTCCCGAGAACGGTCAAATCCACCCACATCCAATTTGTGACGATGTAATCCTGGCGGTTGGCCCCGTCGGTGTAGCCGCTGAAATCCGCAAGATTAAAGTCTACCGTTCCCAGACTTGCGCTGCCGCTGTCGAATCCTTCAATGGTCAGCTTGAACCAGTCGTTCGTGGTGAACTGTTTGGAGAATCCGCTGCCGTTAAGCATGTCCAGTGCAGCGTAGGTGGTGTTGTTGGCAAAAAATCCGTTAACCGTGACTGCGGAGGCGAATGAAACCGTCGGATTGATCGCATTCCAGGCGTCGATGTAACCGATCCCGTAAACGCCATTGCCCGAATAATCTTTGCCGCTGCCGTACACAGCAAACTGATTGCCGTATCCTGACGTTGCGGTGTCGTCCACGTCAGAGTAGGTGAATCCGCCCCAAGAGGTTCCTCCCCAGCCGTCATCGACGACACTCAGGTTGAAGGTTGCGCCCGCATCCGTCCAGTCGTGGTTACCGACTGTATCGGGACGGTAGTAATGGTTGACTCCGGTATTTTTGGTGTCAATGGTTGCGGTAGATGCCGCAACACAGCCTGCGGCGGCGGTGAGCAACGCACAAAGCGTTGTAGTCTTCCTCATCTTGTTCCTTTCTGTCTCTCATGCGGAGACGGGTTCAGGTTTCGGCAGAAAGGCGGTGTTCCGGCTTTTACGGTTGCGCGACAGCGGCTGGTTCTCACAGCACTTTCCCTGCGCTTTCTGCATCAGAGGCGGAAGGTAGGTAGAAGCGCGTCAGCGGTCAAGTCCCCGCTTCATGAATTTTGTCCGCCGGGTTTTCCGGAGTGGTACAGGCGGCGGTAGCGGGCGGGCGTTATGCCCAGCTGTTTGCGGAACTGTTTGATGAAATAGCTCTGGTCGCCGAATCCGGTTTCATACGCAATGTCGGTGCAGTTCATGTCGCTCTGCTCAAGCAGCCGCTGGGCTTCCTGCACACGCAAGTGGTGGATATGCTGCAATACCGTTTTCCCGGTCACTTCCTTGACCAGATGGGCGACGCGGAACGTGCTGAGTCCGGCAACTTTTGAAACCATTTCCAGCGTGACGTTCTCGTGGAAATTTTCGCCGAGCCAGCTGAGAATGTGCGCCACCGTGTCATTCGTGCGGCTGTTGCCGTAGATGTAAATATTGCGCATGAAGTCATCAAGGGCGTCCGCTACGACGTTCGAAAGGACTTCAAAATCTCCGGCGTCAATAATGGCGCTCATCCAGGCGTGGTTTTTTTCGATGAGGGTGCTCATGTGCGGACTGTCCTCAAGCGCACTGCGCACCAGATAGCCCATCATCTCAATCACATGGGCCTTGATAAGCCGGATGTCGGCGGTGTGCGAGAAGAGAGCGCCGAGCGTTTTATTCAGTTCCCGCCGGGCTCCTTTCTGATCGCCCGCCTTCATCAGCGACAGCAGCGTGCGCTCTTCATCAATCAGCGTCCGGTCATGCGAGCCTTGTTTGCGGCGGTGGATTTCTTCAGCAATCTGCCGCTGGCGGAGTGCTTTTTTCCGGTTTTCACTGAGCAGCAGCATGTCCCAGTTCAGTTCACAGCAAGTCAGTGCAAACAGAAATTCAGCGGCTTTCTGCGGACGGTCCTGACTCCATACCGGAAGCGACTTGATATACTGTTCCGCCGTTTTGCGCGGACATCCGGCGGCGGCCAAATGGTTGATCGACTCCAATTGTTCGTAAGGGTCGCTATCGGTCATAACGGCGCCTCCGGACAGCCCGCCGCGAACTTCATTGTCTTTGGCCAGCGGAACGATCCAGCTGATTACATTCGGAATGAGAAAGAAAATATACGGTTCACCCCAGCGTACGCTTTCTGAAAGCCCGTAGGCCCGTGAATTGACCAGTACCGGCAGGTTGGTTGGCACATCTCTTTTAGACGGGCAGCGCCCGTCCGGCGTGATCTCATGAATCGTCAGGTCATAGGAGCTGCGGTAGCTTTTCTGAATACGCTTGAGCGCATCGGCAGGCAAGATAGCCATAGTTTTTTCTCCGGCAAATCGCTGTTTTGCGGATCGAAAGTAAAAAACCGACCCTGTTACAGCAAGATCATTCCACTTTATATTTAAAATACCTATTTTATTCGGGTGCTTTTAGTAAAGTGCGCACATTAACTGAACTCAAAGGAGACCCTCAATGGCACGGAATGAAGAACTGTTTAATGCGATTATGAAAGGCAAACGCAAAGACGTTGCCGCTCTGGTACAGGCTGAAATCACTGCCGGTTCAAATGTCGGCTCGATTCTGATGGAGTCGATGATTCCGGCTATGCGCGAAATCGGCGCGCGTTTCACCCGCAACGAAGTGTATGTTCCGGAAATGCTGATCGCCGCCCGCGCGATGCAGGCCGGTCTGGATATCATCAATCCGCTGCTCTCCAAGAGCGGTCACGAGCCGCTGGGCAAAGTGGCTATCGGCACGGTCAAAGGCGACCTGCACGACATCGGCAAAAACCTGGTCGCCATGATGGTGAAAGGTGCCGGTTATGAAGTGATGGATGTCGGCGTGGACTGCGATATTGCCAAATATGAAGAAGCCGTTAATAACGGCGCTCAGGTCATCATGCTCAGCGCACTGCTCACCACCACCATGCCTTATATGAAAGAAGTGGTTTCTCACTTTAAATCCAAAGGCTCCAAAGTGAAAATTCTCATCGGCGGTGCTCCGGTAACACAGGAGTATGCCGACGAAATCGGTGCAGATGGTTATTCCAGCGACGCTAATCAGGCCGTCGCATCGGTTGAAAAAGCACTGGCATAACAACGGCATTCCTATGCCGGTTTTTTTCTATTCAAATGAACGCCGTGTGCGAGTCGAGACTCGCAGCGGCGTTTTACTTTCCACCCTGGCTGCAGAAGCCGGGTTCCCGCTTAACATGCAATGCGGCGGGCAGGGTGCCTGCAAAGGCTGTCTGATAAAGCTCGGGCCGGGCCGCTACCGGATCGGCGAAACCGAGACGGTCGTTGCCGCCGGTGAAACGCTTGAAGCGCGCGCCTGCAAAACCGTGGTGCTGTGCGGGCAGGCAGACATTGAAATTCCTGCGCGGTCGCTGCTTAAAATCGGTTCGTGCGCCTCTGCCGATTTCTACGCCGCCCGCAAAAATCTTTTCCAGCCACTGGAAAATTCTGAAGGACAGCTCGGCATTGCGGTGGATATTGGAACGACCACCGTCGCGGCTGTTCTCGTCGAACTTTCTACCGGAAAAATTCTGGCGCGTGAATCGGCCTATAACCGGCAGATTGAGCTAGCCGACAATATCGCCTCGCGCATTGCGCTCTGCCGTGAAGATGAAAAGCTGAAACAGCTCCAGCGCCTGATCATCAAAGAAACGCTGGTTCCGATGTTTGAAAAAATCTCTGCTCAAAGCTTCCAATCTTTGGAACAGGTGACAGAGATTATTCTGTCCGGCAACACGGTGATGAGTCATCTGGCGCTTGGTCTTTCGGCGCTGAGCATCGGCACAATTCCGTTCGAACCGCTCACCAAAGTGTTCAGTGAACACGCCGCGCCGGAAATCGGCCTGACCAACTGCCCGAACGCCCGGGTGCGCACCGTGCCGGCCATTGCCGGGTACGTCGGCGGCGACCTTGTTTCCGATCTGTATATTTCCGAACCCGATCCGGCCCGCTTGGAACTGATTGTCGATATCGGCACCAACGGGGAAATCATTTTAAACGATCACGGCAGGCTGACCGCCACCGCCACCGCCGCCGGGCCTGCATTTGAAGGTGCCGGACTCCTGCACGGCTGCCGCGCCGATACCGGCGTGATTGAGAAAATTATCTGCCGTCCTGATGACACCATTGAATTTGAAACAATCGGCGGGAAACCGGCGATCGGACTTTGCGGCAGTGCGGCGGTTGATTTCATCGCGTCGGCCTGGCGCACCGGACTGCTGAACGATATGGGCCGGTTTGATCTGGATCGGCTGCGCGCGGCGGATCGTCTGGTTGAGCTGAACTGCCACGGCATAAAAGGCAATGCCTGTGTGATTGTTCGTCAGGAACAATCGGGAATAGATGAACCTATCCTGATTACCGAGTTTGATGTCTCGCAGATTCTGAAAGCCAAAGCGGCTGTGTACGCCGGAATCCGTACACTGCTGGAACGCAGCGGACACGGCGTCGGCGATGTCGAGCGGCTGGTGCTGGCTGGCGGCTTCGCCGCGCATTTAAGAATTCCCAATGCCGTCACCATCGGCCTGCTGCCGGAAATTCCGCTCGGAAAATATGATGTGGTCGGCAACGGCTCGCTGGCGGGTGCGTACGCCGCGCTCGGTACGGGAGGAGTCTGGGAGGAACTGCACCGGATCGCGAAACGTCCGGACAGCTGTCATCTGGCCGAAACCAACGAATTTGAAAACCGTTTTATTGACGCGCTGGCAATTCCCAATCTCGATCCCGATGAATTTCCGAAAACAGCAACAGAAGGAGTGAACCATGTGTGACGGAATGAACGCCCTTGATCTGCCGTTTGAAAAAGAGGAAATCGAAGCATTCCTGCGCGGGCTGGAGTCGATCAACAACCGGCTGTCTTCAACGCTGAATACGGATGAACTGGCGGCCATCGCCGGATCCCGCGAACTCATGCAGGAAATCGTCCACAGCATGCAGCACAGTCATCACCACCACGATCATCACCATTAAAATCGTGTATTGTTCGTTATAATTCACAGCGGATTATACGTTTTATGCAAGTTCTGATAGATCAGTCTGTCAGATGAACGGGTGATAAAATTCGACTGGTCTGCTTTCCGCTTCAAATAGGAGGACGGGGCGACACCTGCCCATCTGGAAAATGTCCGGCAGAAATGCTGCGAAGAGGAATATCCCAGTTCATAGGCGGTTGCGGTCACACTGACTCCCTGCGACAAAAGTTTTTTGGCTTTTTCTGTGCGCGTGAAATGAATGTAGTCGACCGGAGAAAACCCTGTTGTTTTTTTAAACAGCCTCCGGAAATGTGTTTCTCCGATACCGCAAACTCTCGCCATCGCCGGAATTTTATAAGACTGATCGGGAGCGTCGTTGATCATTTTAATGGTTTTACAAATCCGCTTTATCGCGGCGGGGTCTTGATCTTTAAGTTTTCCTTGAGGAGTTATATTCAGCAGGGATGAAATCAGTGCGAGAGAAAGGTGTTTCAACTTAAACCTGTCGGCCGGATCCGGGGATCGCGCACTCAGGAGTTCCAGTATGCTGTTCATCAGAGGGAAAATGATCTGGGATTTTTCTATGCATGTCTGCCCTGATATTTTCTGAAGGTGTCTTGTAATCAAGACGGCTTCCGGCGGAGAAACGCCTGCTGATAATTTCACAGGTATCCTCAGCCAGTAAATGGCGGACGGATTTATGATGTCATGAGCAATCCCGTGAGTTTGTCCGGGACGCGTGACCAGAATTTCTCCGGCATGCAGGGAAACGAAAGACCGGTCTGCCAGAAACATCTGGAAGCCTTTGGAAACAAGGTGGATTTCAAAGCAACCGGGATGAGCTTCTTTGGATGCCATACTGCGGACTCCGCATGCATAATCCAGCATTCCAATGGTAGAAATATTCGGACAGTGAGATGGCTTGTCGAAAGCCTTCCAGCACATTCCCCTGCCTTTGTTTTTCACAAGAAATTGCATATTTTCATCCCCGGTTGTACAGCAAATGCATCATGATACTGCGGGCACAATTCGTCACGGCTAAATATACACGCGCATTATTCGCGCCGATGGTATAAATAACCAATTCAAGTCGGAGCAGGATAATTATGAATAGACAGCCTGTAAGAAAAAGCAGTTCTCGCATATCCGTTGCTTTGCTGGTGTGTTGCCTTTGCGCCGCCGCGCGCGCTTTGCCTGATAAGCCGGCGGTCGTTGTAACCGATCATAAACTTCGTATGCGGGCCCTTCAAGAGACGACCGTTCCGGTGCGGCCCGGCATACCGGGCGAACAGCCGTTCTGGAACGGTCTGGCGGTGCAGTTCATGTATGCGCCGGCATTCGACTTTAAAGAAATTCCCGGTGCGGTGTCCTACCGCTTTTCAGTCGCGGCGGCCGATGACAAGGTCTTTGATTTTACTGCGGATAAACCGTGGGCATCACTGTCACCGGTCTGGATCAAGGTTACCGCCGGCAAGACCAAGCTGACCGTTACGGGACTCGACGCACAGGGCGCGCCGGTCGGCGAGCCGATGACGCGCTCATTTCATCGCGCAGCGATAATCGGCAAGGAATATCCCGAACCCGCCATGCCGTGGCGCGAAAGCGCGCGCACCGCGCTGGAGGCCCTCGTGCATTCGGACGGTCTGCGCTGCTGGTTTACTGCTGGCGAGCCGGATCCTGAGGTTTTTCTTTATCGCTATCCCTCAAAGATCATAGGTGCCGCCGCTGCCGCTTTGGCTGACTATGCCGCACAAACTCCGCCGCCGGCCGATGCGGCCGAGGTGTTGAAAGCCGCGCGCCGGGCGGCGGATTATCTTTTGAGTCTCAGCTATCCGGCAGACTCGGCGTGGGCGTTTCATCCTCCGACGTATCATCCCGCGATGTATGCTGACAAACTTCAGGGACACATGGTTGCCGGCCGCTATATGACGCTGTGCGGCGCAGAGACCGGACGGTTCTACCTTGATGTTTACGCCGCCACCAAGGATGCGAAGTATCTCGATGCCGCCGTGCGTATCGCTGAAACGTACGCCCGGACGCAACTGCCGGAGGGCAGTTGGCTGCTCTTCGTCATGGCGCAGGACGGCAAGCCGGTGACGGATAATGTGCTCATCCCTACAGTCGTTATTGAATTTCTGGATCGTCTGGGTCAGGTGACCGGCGATCACCGTTTTGACGCCATGTGCGAAAAAGCAACAGTCTGGATTGAGCGCAATCCGGCGCTTACATGGAACTGGCAGGGCCAGTTTGAAGATGTGAAACCCCAGCCGCCCTATCAAAACCTCACCAAGCATGATGCCTGCACCTTTGCCATTCACCTCTTCCGTACCGCACCGAACGATCCTGCCAAACGAGCGCTGGCTCTGGATCTGCTCCGTTTTTCTGAAGATCAATTTGTGATCTGGGCAAAACCTCCGGTCGATACACCGACGAAGCCGAGCCCTGACGGCGCGGCTAACGCCAAGTCGAGCGGATGGATGCTGCCGTGTGTGCTGGAACAATACCGCTGCTATGCTCCGGTCTGCGCCAGTTCCGCCAAGCTAATCCGCACTTACCTCGCGGCCTATAGCGCCACCGGAGACCGCCTGCATTTAGAGAAAGCAAAAGCCCTTGCGGCCACGCTGACCCGGACACAATCCAACCGCGCGGCGCCCGGACGTTATCTGACCTGGGTCAAACAGCCCTCCGGCCCCATGTGGTTCAACTGCGAACTCATGGCGATCCAGGCCGTGAATCAACTGGCCGACGTCGCGCAATAGTCTACCGTACAAAAAAAAGGGAACACGCCTCTATAACCGGAGGCGTTTTTTGTGCAGGTATGAATCCAGCAACATCCGTCCATTTAAAGGTTGGCAAATCGCATTATAACGACGGGTTGCGGCAAGATCGTCATACTTATCTGATTGATGCAACTATTCCATAAAACGGGCAGTCTATACGATGAACCACGTTTGATTGGGGTCAGGGCGGGATTTGTAAACAAACAGTAACCGGAAACTCAGATAAGGGGACTCAATGGCTAAGCAGAAAATTGTGGATGCGGTTAAAGGCGGTAAAGTGCTGATCTCAGACGGTGCGTGGGGAACGTTCCTTCAGAAAAAGGGACTGAAACCCGGTGAGTGCCCGGAGCTGTGGGCCGTTGAGCGTCCGGCCGATGTGAAAGAAATTGCGCAGGCCTATTTCGCCGCCGGTGCCGATATGGTGGAGAGCGATACGTTCGGCGGCACCTCGTTCAAGCTGGAACATTTCGGTCTGAAAGACCGCGTAGCGGAAATCAATCAGGCGGCGGCCAAACTTTCCGCCGAAGCGGCGGTTGAGGCTGGCGGCACGAAGTGGGTGATCGCCTCCGTCGGTCCGACCGGCAAGATGCTGGTGATGGAAGAAGTGACCGAAGAGGAACTTTACAACTGCTTCAAGGATCAGGTGGTTGCGCTGGCCAAAGGCGGCGCGGATGCCATTTGCATCGAAACGATGAGCGATATCGAAGAGGCTGCGCTGGCCGTCAAGGCTGTCAAAGAAAACACCTCCTGCGAGGCAATTGCCACATTTACTTTCTCCCGCACGGTCAACGGCGATTACCGCACAATGATGGGCGTTTCGCCGGAGCAGGCGGCGGAAGCGATGCTGGAAGCCGGTGCGGATATCATCGGCACGAACTGCGGCAACGGCATCGAGCGAATGATTGAAATCGTAAAGGTGATGCGCAAGGCCGCTCCGGCAACTCCGATTCTGGTACACGCCAACGCCGGTCTGCCGAAAAATGTAAACGGTGTAGATACGTTCCCGGAAACTCCGGAAATGATGGCGGCGCAGGTTCACGGACTGGTGGCGGCGGGCGCGAATATTATCGGCGGATGCTGCGGCACAACACCGGCGCACATCAAAGCAATGAAAGACGCGGTTAAGGCATAATTCAAAAAGGAAAACCTATGGCTATCAAAACAAAATTCCTCGGTACGGCGATCGGCTCGATGCCGTTTTCAGATGTTGAACATGCAATTGATGTTTCTTTGAGCAAGCTGGATTGTCCGATCTGGCCCCAGCTTTCTTTCTTCGGTCTAAAAGAGCAGATGGAAATCCAGTACTCGGAAGGCATTCCGCGCGCGGTAATTGATGAAGTCAAAGGCCGCATGTCGTTCGATACCACCGGTGATTATTCAGACGAGTTCGCCGTTTTTTATGATGCGTACATGACAGCCATGGATCCGGACGGTACCGGCGACTGTTCAGCAATGGCCATTTCCGAAGAATTCTCCCACGGCATCTACGCGCTGGAAAAACGGCTCAAAGCCAACGGAAAAAAACTGCCCTGGCTCAAAGTGCAGACGACCGGCCCGATCAGCTTCGCGCTGACCATCGTCGACGAAAACAAACGCGCGCTCTGGTACAACGATGAGTTCCGCGACGTGATCATTAAATCCATGGCGATGAAATGCCGCTGGCAGATTCAGAAGTTCAAACCGTACGCTGAAAATATCATCTGCTTTATCGACGAGGCGATTCTCTCGGCCTTCGGCAGTTCCACTTACGTTTCCGTCAGCCGCGACGAAGTCGTTGCCGCGCTGAACGAAGTGGTTGAAGCGGTTCACATGGACGGCGGACTGGCCGGAACCCATTGCTGCGGCAACACAGAGTGGAGCATTCTCGTCGATGCCGGTGTCGATATCGTCAACTTTGACGCCTTCGAATTCGGCGAAACGGTCGCGATGTATGCCGATTCTATGAAAGAGCATCTTGGTCGCGGCGGACTGCTGGCGTGGGGCGTTGTGCCGACTTCGCCCGCAATCCGTGAGCAGACCTGCGAAAGCCTCTGCGCTCAGCTCGAGAAGGTAATGGATAATCTGGCCGCCACCGGCATCAGCAAGCAGACCATCGTCGAACAGGCAATTATCACCCCGTCCTGCGGTACCGGTTCCATGGCACAGGATGATGCCGAAAAAGTTTTCGAAATGGTCAAGCAGGTTTCCACTGCGATGAAGAAGAAGTACGGCTTCTAAAAATGAAACTGGCTATCACAGGAAAAGGCGGGGTGGGGAAATCCACCCTCGCCGCCGTGCTGACACTTCTGCTGACACGCAAAGGAGTGAAGGTGCTGGCGCTGGACGCCGACCCGGATGCCAATCTGGCGGGGTCGCTCGGCATTTCTCCTGAAGAACAGAAAAGCGTTATTCCTATCGCCGAACAAACCCGGCTGATTGAAGAACGTACCGGCGCGAAAGTCCGGCGCTATGGTCAGATGTTTAAACTCAACCCGACGGTTGACGATATCGCCGGAAGCTACGGTTTCAACAAAGACGGTTACACGCTGCTTGTACTCGGCGCAGTAGATCAGGGCGGCGGCGGTTGCGGCTGTCCCGAAGGTGTACTGATCCGCGCGCTGGTTTCCGACATGATCCTGAACAAGAGCGAAGCGCTGATCATGGACATGGAAGCCGGTGTAGAGCATCTGGGACGCGCCACGGCCCGCGGAGTCGATTGTATGTTGATCGTGGTGGAGCCCGGTCAGCGCTCGGTGGATTGCGCCAAACGGATTATCCGCATGGCGCACGAGATCGGCATCCGCAACCTGCAGATGGTGGCGAACAAAGTCTCGTCGGTGACTGAAGAGGCTTTTATCCGTCAGGCGCTTCCGGAACTGCCTCTGCTGGGCGTAATTCCTTTCGATAAGTCATTCGGCGAAGCTGATCGGAAAAGCTGCTCTCCGCTGGAGTTACTGTCGCCGGAACTGGAGACAGCATTCACCTCTATTTTGACTCGTATCGAAGAAGGAGCGAAATCATGACAGACGTCCAACATGAAAAGTTCGCCAGACTGATGCGCGAAATTGAGGAGCTGGAAGATAAGGTCGCCACCATGGAATCTTCCGGCGTTGAGCCAGCGAAATTTAAAAAACTGCTGGAAGAACTGGCCGAGGCGCGCAAGAAACTCGCGCGGCTGAGTGACGGCTGCGGTCCGGGCCGATCAAATTAACAGGAATGGTATGAGTTATTTAATCAGCATAAGCGGCAAGGGC
>JBAZTQ010000029.1:0-29794 GCA_041661845.1 Kiritimatiellales bacterium
GGTCGAGGGAGCCTCCGGCAACCTCAACTGGCCGTTTTCTCCGAACAACAGCGAAGGCAACATGATCATCTTCACCGGTCTGACCGGAGCAAGCTTTACGCTGACGGCAACGCCGTCGGATGCATCGGATATGATTAATCAGCGTGCGCCGATCAACGGAATCCAGATCGTCGGCGTGATTCCCGAGCCGGCCAGTGCGCTGCTGATGAGTACGGTAACGGCTGCTGCTTTTTTTATCCGCCGCCGTTTCATCGTATAGGTCAGTGAGTTTTCAGGAGGAAGCGCCCCGGCACGTCCGGGGCGTTTTTGTTTTTCATCCGGGCGCAGCGAGAGAGGCTTTTGTATTTTTAAAAGCAACGACCATCGGGAGTGACAACCATCGGGAAAAATGGTTCCAATGTCCGGGAAACGGAGAACGTGAATATGGGGCGGACAGTTTTAGTGACGGGAGCGACGCGCGGAATCGGGCGCGAGGTGACAAAGCAACTCTGCGCGCAGGGCTTTACTGTTTTTGCCACGGGCCGCGACCAGCAGTTGCTGGATGTTTTAAAAAAAGAAACCGGCTGCTTTGGCGCGGTTTGCGATCTATCCGATTCTGATGCCGTGGTTGCGTTGTACGCGACGGCGCAGAAGGCGCTCGGCCGGATTGATGTGCTGATCAACAATGCGGGCTTCAACCCCGGCAAAGAACCGGTCACCGCCGTGGATGTGGCGCGGCTTGACGATTCATACGCCGTCAATTTTCGCGCGCCGTATCTGCTCTGCCGTGAGGCGCTCAAAGAGATGAGCGCGAGAAAGAGCGGCCACATTCTCAATGTCGTCAGTACGGTCGCCCGAACCAGTCTGGAAAACTATTCAACCTACAGCACAATGAAATATGCCTTGCATGGCTTCACGCTTTGCCTGATTAAAGAGGCGCGGCATTTCGGCGTTAAAGTCACCGGCGTTTATCCCGGCGGTGTTGACTCGGATTTCCGCGACATCGACCGGCCCGACTATATGCGGCCCGAATCCGCCGCGCAGATGATTATCCACTGCCTTAACGCGCCGGACGACGTGGTGGTGCATGAGCTGGTTTACCGTCCGATGATTGAATCTAACTTTTGAGGTTGATATGAAAACACGAGTGCTACTGAGTTTAGGTTGTATGCTTTTGCTTGCGGGCTGCACGGCGATTGACGCCGTGACCGGGCAGAAAACAGCCAATCTTTATTCCCTGAAAGACGATGTCGATATTGGATCGCAGGTCTATAGCGGGACGATTGAAGAGATGCGCGCCCGCGGCATAAAGGTTAATGAGGATGCCGCCCGTGTCGCACAGCTCAAAGAAATGGTGAACCGCATCAAATCGGTTTCCGACCTGCCGGATCTGCCGTATGAGGTTGTGCTGATTCAAACCAATGTGGTTAACGCCATGGCGGCACCCGGCGGCAAGATCATGGTCTATGAAGGACTGTGGAATCCGAAAGACGGGCTGGTGAAAGACGACGACGAACTCGCCGCCGTGCTGGCGCACGAAATCGCCCACGTCAACTGCCGTCACTCCACCGAGGCGATGACGCAGGCTACTTTGGTGAACGGAGTTACGGCCTTAGGTCTTTTCGCTGTAAAAGACACGAAATATGAAAAAGGCGGGCGGATTTTCGCCACTGGCGGACTGATAGCGTATAACGGCCTTTGGGTGACGCACTATTCCCGTAAGGATGAAACCGAGGCGGATTCCGTCGGCCTGATGTACATGGCGAAGGCCGGATACGACCCGCGCGCCGCTCTGCGTATCTGGGAGCGCTCCGCACAGCACCGCACCGGTGCCGATCCGGTCGACAGCATTTTTTCCACCCATCCCGCGGACAGCGTTCGGCTCCAGAACCTGCAGGCAAAACTGCTGGCCGCGCTGGCCGTCTATGAGGTCAGCCCGTACCGGAAAAAATCATGAACCGGTATGACAATCAGGCGAAGCGTATCCGTAAAGAGGTTTTGGTCCGCGTGGCGAAAGCCTTCATGGGCGAGCATCCGCATGAGGTGATCAACCGTATTCCTGCTGAAATGCGCCCGAAGGAAATGGATTCCTCGCGCTGCTGTATCTATAAAGACCGCGAGGTTCTCAAATACCGCATCATGGCCGCGCTTGGATTCGGCGTTGAAGACGAGAAAGACGAGCTGACTCCGCTCCGGGATTATTTTGACCTCGCCTTGCATCGTGAAACGATCGGGCACACCGGGCTGACGGTAATCGATATCGCCTGCAGCGCCTGTCTGACGAGCCGGTATATGGTCACTAACGCCTGCCGCGGATGCCTGGGTCGTCCCTGCCAGACCAATTGCCCGAAAAATGCCATCGACCTTGTCGGCGGCCGCGCGGTGATTAATCCGGACCTGTGTGTAAGCTGCGGGCTCTGCCTGAAGGCTTGTCCGTATAATGCCGTTGTGCGCACGCCGGTTCCTTGCGAGGAAATCTGTCCGGTCAGTGCGGTCTCCAAGGACGAGGCCGGGCGCGAAGTGATTGATCACGACAAGTGCATTGCCTGCGGACAGTGCGCCCGCGCCTGCCCGTTTGCGGCTGTTCAGGAGCTCTCGCAGATGATCGATGTACTCAAGCTGCTGAAGAGCGGACGGAAAACAATCGCGCTGCTTGCACCCGCCGTTATCGGACAATTCCCCGGGAGCCTGAATCAGGTTGCCGCCGCCCTCGAGAAAATCGGATTTAATCAGGTGGAAGACGTCGCCGTCGGTGCGGACGAAACCGTCCGGCGCGAAGCGGCGGAATGGAAAGAACGGATTGAAGAAGGTGCGCCGTTCATGACGACCTCCTGCTGTCCGGCCTATGTCGAAGCGGTGAACAAGCATCTGCCGGAACTGAAAAAGTTTGTTTCGCATACGCCGTCGCCGATGGCGATCAGCGCCCGAATGGCGAAAGATGCGGCGCCGGACGCGGTGACTGTTTTCATCGGCCCGTGTCTCGCCAAAAGAGCAGAGGCGATGAACAATCCTGATGTCGACTATGTACTGACGTTTGAGGAGCTTGATGCCGTTTTGAGTGCGGCCGGAATCGACGTGAAGAAATGTACACCGAAGATACTGGAACGGCAGGCTCAGGCCGGCGGGCGGGGATTTCCTGTCAGCGGCGGCGTGACGGGCGCCATTCGCGCTCATCTGGCGGCGGAAGCAGACGCGTTGAAGCCGGTCTGTTTCAATGGACTGGACAGTAAAGCGCTGGCGCGCCTTCAGCTGGCGGCGACTCGCGGGTGCGACGGAAATTTTGTCGAAGTGATGTGCTGCGAAGGCGGCTGTATGAACGGTCCGGGGGTTCTTCGCAATCCCGCCGTCGCCGCGCGCAAGCTGGCGGCCCTGCTGGCGGAAAACGAAAAAGACCATCCCGGGAAATAATATGAACCCGAAAATCCGCTGGGGAATTATCGGTTGCGGAATCATTGCCCCGAAGTTTTTCCATGCATTGGAAAATACCGGCGAGGGGCAGGTCGTCGCGGCGGCCTCAAAATCATGGCACCGCGCTCAACGGCTTCAGAAAAAGCTCGGCATTCCGCAGGCGTACGGCAGTTATGAAGAAATGCTTCACCGCGAACAGCTCGACGCGGTGTACATTGCGAACACACATGCCGAACACGCGGCGGCGGCAAAGCTTTGCCTGAATCACGGTCTGCCGGTGCTGGTTGAAAAAGCTTTTACCCGCAACGCCAAAGAAGCCGCCGAGCTGATTGCGCTGGCGCGGCAGAAAAAACTTTTTTTGATGGAGGCGATGTGGACGCGGTTTAATCCGTCATCCGCCCAAGTCCGGGCGCTGATTGCGGAAGGTGCCATCGGAGAGGTGCAGCATTTGCGCGCCGCCTTTTGTGTGAAGATGAATCCGCTGTCGCTCAAAATGGCTCCGTGGAACCGGATGTACAGCCCGCGCCTTGCCGGCGGCGCACTGCTCGACATCGGCGTCTATCCGATCGCTTATGCCCGGATGATTTTCGGCCGGCCGCCTGCACAGATTACCGGTTCGGCTAAAATGGCCTGGACCGGCGTGGATAAAACTTCGGAATACCATTTTGAGTATTCCGGCGGACGGCGGGCGGAGCTGATTTCCTCTTTCGTTGAACACCGTCCGCGCGAAGCGATCATTACCGGAACACACGGCATCATTTCGGTGCCGCATTTTTCCGGCGCTTCCAGTCTGTGCATCACCCGTTCCGGTTACTCGCCTGAAACGATCGAATGCGCCGCGCCGGGCTTCGAATATGAAATCCGCGAAGTGCATCGCTGCCTGCGCGAAGGGTTGACCGAAAGCCCGGCCATGCCGCTCGGCGAAACGCTCGAAACCATGCGCACCATGGACGCTCTGCGCGCCCAGTGGGGCATGAAATATCCCGGTGAGTGAGCGGCTCGTTCGGAGAACTCGCCCCACCTTGGAGTCTGATTGGTAGGGCGACGCCTCCGGCGGAGCCGTCTCCGGAACTATAACCCGGCGAACGGATTATTGCTGAAGCCGCGCGGCGGCGGACGCTGATTCCGGTTTTGCGGTTGCCCCTGCGGTGGACGCGGGCCGTTGTTCTGCTGCGGACGGTTGTCACGCTGCGGTGCGCCGCCTTTGGCCGGAGCCGTTTTACCGCCGTCTTTACGGGCCGTCAGCGAAATCCGTTTACGCTCCAGATCGACTTCCAGTACCTTCACGGTGATCCGGTCGCCTGCCTGAACCGCTTCCGACGGATCGCTGATGTAGCGGTCGCACAGCTGCGAGATGTGAACCAGTCCGTCCTGATGGACGCCGATATCGACGAACGCGCCGAAGGCGGTCACGTTGGTGACGATGCCTTTGAGTTCCATGCCTTCCTTGAGATCGTTCATGGTCATTACGTCGTCGCGGAAGCCGACGGCTTCGAACTGTTCGCGCGGGTCGCGGCCCGGCTTTTTCAGTTCGTCAATAATGTCTTTCAGCGTCAGCTCGCCGACGTCGCCGCCGGTGTACTTTTCGATCTTCACTTTGCTGACGATCTCAACGTTGCCGACCAGCTTATTCAGCGGCTCGCCGAGGTCGGCGGCAATCTGTTCGACCAGCTTGTAGCGTTCCGGGTGAACCGCCGAGGCGTCGAGCGGATTTTCACTGCCGTGAATCCGCAGGAAGCCGGCGGCCTGTTCAAAGGCGCGCGGGCCGAGGCCCGCCACTTTCATCAGTTCCTGACGGCTCTTGAACGCGCCGTGCTCGTTGCGGTAGGTGACAATTTTTTTGGCGAGGCTTTCGCCGATACCGGCAACACGCGAGAGCAGGGGAGCGCTGGCGGTGTTGAGCTCGACGCCGACGCGGTTCACGCAGCTGACGACCACTTCGTCGAGTTTATCCTTCAGCAGTTCCTGATAGACGTCGTGCTGGTACTGTCCGACGCCGATGGATTTCGGATCGGTCTTCACCAGCTCGGCCAGCGGATCCTGCAACCGGCGGGCGATGGAAATCGCGCCGCGGATCGTCAGGTCGAGATCCGGAAATTCTTCGCGGGCGATTTCTGACGCGCTGTAAACCGACGCGCCGGATTCGCTGACGGAAACCACGCTGATGCCGGTTTTCTTCATCAGGCTGAGCAGCTTTTTCACGAACGCTTCCGTTTCGCGTCCGGCGGTGCCGTTGCCGATGGCGATGGCCTGCGGCTGATACTTTTCGATGAACTTCGCCAGCGTGATTTGCGCCTGCTGGGTTTTATCCGCGCCCTGCTCGGGATAGATGGTGACGGTATCGAGGTATTTTCCGGTAGCGTCGATGGCGACGCATTTACAGCCGGTGCGCAGACCGGGGTCGATGCCGATCACCGGCTTTTCGCCGTACGGCGCGGCCAGCAGAAGACTCCGCAGATTCTTGGCGAAAATTTCCACGGCGGCGCGGTCGGCTTTCATTTTCATTTCGACCGACACGTCGATTTCGACGCTGAGCGTCAGCATCCGCTTGTAGGCATCCTGAATGGTTTTTTCGAGTTCACCGGCGAACGGCGACGCCGGGTTCAGATTGCAGAGTTCTTTCATCCGTTCGATCTGCTTGTCGGCATCGATCACCAGCTTGCGGCGCAGTTCGCCTTCGGTTTCGCCGCGGCGGATCGCCAGATAGCGGTGCGACGGAATATCGGAGATCGCCTGGCTGAAGTCGAAATAGTCTTTGTACTTGGAGGTTTCCGGCTTGGCGTCGGCTTTGGCCGGTTCGGAGGCGATGACGCCGGTTTTGAAATAGGCTTCGCGGATCAGGGCGCGGACGTCGGCTTTTTCGGCGACCTGCTCGGCAACGATGTCGCGCGCTCCGGCCAGCGCCTCTTCGGCGGTGGCGACTTCTTTTTCCGCATTGATGAACGCGGCGGCGGCCGTCAGCGGATCACTTTCCAGTGACTGGCCGGCGATCAGTTCCGCCAGCGGGGCGAGCCCTTTTTCCTTGGCGATGGTTGCGCGGGTGCGACGCTTCGGCTTGTAGGGCAGGTAAAGGTCTTCGAGTTCGGTCTTGGAAACGGTCCGCTCAATCTGCTCGCGCAGCTCGTCGGTCAGTTTGCCCTGTTCATTGATCGAGCTGAGAATCGTCATGCGGCGCGATTCCAGCGTGTTGTAGTAAGTCAGCTTTTCCTGAATGTTCAGAATCTGGACTTCGTCGAGATTGCCGTGCGCCTCCTTGCGGTAGCGGGCGATAAAGGGGACAGTCGCCCCTTCGGCGAACAATTTGGCGACGGCGGCCACCTGGCGCGGGCCGATCTTCAGGTCATTGGAAACAAACGGGACGGCATCAAACAGGTTTTGCTCGGACATAGGCTGAATCAATTTCTCGGTTAGCGGTTACAAAATCAGCCGCCGATGGTCTTCAAAACCGTCTCTGAGGTCAAGCCGTTCCAATGATTGAGAGGTTTTCTCGCAAAGGCGCAGAGAGCGCAAAAAATTCCGAATGTTGGAAAACGTGTGGTCCAGTGATCTGATAACGTTTCGCGTTGCTCTGAGCGGGCGGAGTCCGCGATAGAGTGAAGGCGGTGGTTCGATGTTCTTTTCTAAGGATTGGCTCTTTCCATCTGACTTGGGATGTAGAATGCAACCTCTCCTGGTTGAAGAACACCATCACCGTATATTGAGTGGGTGCTAACCCCAATGTGCTTTAGTATTGCCGTAATCCCCAAAAGAATGTCATTTGGGTTCTCTGTATATCTGTATACACGGGGATGACTTTTATCTCCTTTTGCAATCACCTCAGGAGTCGCATTCATTATCATAACGCTCCCAAACCCTGTGCGTGCCATGTCCGAATAACCACTGCTGTTACTATATACGGCAATGAGGTCAGGGATACGTTTTTGGTCATCTACAAAGCTAGATGGTGGTGCTGATACCGTACCGATTCCTTTTCCTTCCTCTGTTTTATAGTCGGCTTCATCAAGAAGTGATCTTATTGTTTGAGCAAACTTTTGTGTCTCTGGATCTTTTGATGTGACAAGGACTTTGATGGGTATCTTTGGTGATATGTTATCCTTAGAGGCTAATGCTTCTAGAAAAAGGTCTCTTTGGTTTGCGGTAATATTCCGGGCTGGTACGGCAGATTGTAACGATACAAGGTGGGCCACGACGTCTTCCGCTAAAGCCTTTTGCTTTTCAAGTTTATCAGACATTTCGTTTGCTGATCGCATTAGAACCGAAATGGAGTTTTTCTGATCATCAACCTGTTTGTTTATATCTTTCAGAGCATCGGTTCTAATTTCTTTAATCTCATTTCTCGCTGTTTCTACCTCTATTCCAAGGCCTTTCCAGCGTTTCAAAACATCAAAGTTTGCAATTGCGAGGCCTCCTATAATCGCGAGAGCGAACATTACCGAGAGGGCCTTTACATCAATTTTTTTGTCAACGTGGAGATGTATAGACAAAGCCGCGACACAAATGCCGAATAATAATGCAATTAACATCTTCATATTATTCCTTCATCACACAGTTTGTTAGGCAGAAAATCTGCCGCTTGGTATCCCCGAGACGGATTGCTTATAGCAGGCCGGGAAGGGGCGTTCAATCTTTCATCCGCCTCCGCCGATGGGCTACGGCGCGACACGAAGGGTGGAGAGAAACTTGGCGGCTCTGCGCCTTTGCGAGAGAAAAGTTCCAATGATTGGGGAAACGCGGTCAGCGCCCGCGTCTACAGCCTGTAGCCGCCCGCGGTGAGGGCGGTTTTTGTGAGTTGTCGTGTTTTTCGTGGCGAATCCCCGGGTTCGCCTTCCTAAACATCGGAAAATCGGGTTTGGCATCCCTCTTCATTCGTGTACATTTGCGGCCTCTTTTGAAAAAGGAATTCCTATGATTTACCGGATTGAAATCGGACTGAAACAGGGTGTACCGGATGCGCGCGGACGCGGCGTGATCGGACGGGCAAAAAGCGCGCTGGGCATGAAGATTAAAGGCTGTCAGACGCGCGATGTTTATAAGGTGGATGCCAACATTAAGCGCGCCGAAGCCAAAGCCGTTCAGCTCGGCTTTGCCGACGCGGTGGTCGCCCGTTCCGCCCTTGGTCGCCTGAAAGCGCCGGGGAGTTTCGACTGGATGCTTGAAATCGGCTTTAAGCCGGGCGTCACCGACAACGTGGGCCGCACCGCCCGCGGCGCGATGGCCGATATTCTCGGTCGCGAGCTGGCGTGGGAAGAACAGGTTTACACCTCACTTCAGTATTTCCTCAAAGGCGACCTAACCCGCGAAGATATTTTGCATCTCGGCAAAGACCTGCTGGCCAATACGCTGATTCAGACCATTCAGGTTTTTTCCAAGGAAGAATGGCTGGCCGCCGAGCCTGATCTGACCGTTCCGGCCTTTACCGATCATCAGGAAATCAAGGTCAACGTCATCGAGCTGCCGGACAATGACGCCGCGCTGATGAAGATTTCCAGCGACGGCATCCTGTCGCTCTCGCTCGACGAAATGCGCGTGATCCGCAACCACTATCTGAGTGACGCTGTGAAGGCGCACCGCGCCGAACTTGGCATGCCCGCCTGGCCGACCGACGTCGAGCTGGAGTGTATCGCCCAGACCTGGTCGGAGCACTGCTCGCACAAGGTGTTTGCCGGAACGATCGAATACAAAGACGAAGAAACCGGCAAAGAAGAAATCATCAACTCGCTCTACAAAACCTACGTCAAAGCTTCGACGAAGAAGGTGGCTGAAAAAATCGACTGGCTGGTTTCGGTGTTCACCGACAACGCGGGTGTGATCAAATTCAACGAAGACCTCCATCTGGTTTACAAAGTCGAAACCCATAATTCGCCGTCGGCGCTCGATCCGTTCGGCGGCTCGATGACCGGTATCGTCGGTGTCAACCGCGACCCGATGGGCACCGGTATGGGCGCGCAGCTGGTTTCCAACGTCTGGGGCTACTGTCTCGGCTCGCCGTTCTACGACAAGGAAATTCCTGCCGGCCTGATGCATCCGCGCCGAATTCGCGACGGCGTGCATGACGGCGTAATTGCTGGCGGTAACGAGTCGGGCATTCCGTACAGCCGCGGCTTTGAATGTTTCGACGAGCGCTACCTCGGCAAGCCGCTGGTTTACTGCGGCACGATGGGAACCTTGCCGGTCAACGTCGGCGGACGTCCTTCCGAGCGTAAAGAAATCAAGATCGGCGACTGGACCGTCATGTGCGGCGGCCGTATCGGCAAAGACGGCATTCACGGCGCGACTTTCTCGTCCGAAGAACTCCGCACCGAATCGCCCGCGCAGGCGGTGCAGATCGGCGATCCGCTCACCCAGCGCAAGCTGTATGAATTTCTGATGGAAGCGCGCGACCTCGGCCTCTTCCGCTGTATCACCGACAACGGCGCGGGCGGCATTTCCTGCTCGTTCGGCGAAATGGGTAAATATTCCGGCGGCTGCGAATGCGAACTCAAAGACGCACCGCTGAAATATGAAGGCCTCCAGCCGTGGGAGATTCTGGTTTCCGAAGCGCAGGAGCGCATGACGCTGGCCGTTCAGCCCGAATGCCGCAGCGCTTTTGAAGCGTTAGCGAAAAAACGCGATGTAGAGGTATCCTTTATGGGTACCTATAACGACAGCGGATATTTTACGGTGAAATACGAAGGGAAAATCGTCGCCAGTCTCGACATGGATTTCCTCTACGAAACCGGCTGCCCGAAGCTCCACATGAAGGGCGTCTGGAAGAAACCGGAAATTCCGGTTCCGGAAAAAGCGCGCGGCGGCAACCGCACGAAATCGCTCCGCCAGATGATGGGCCGCCTGAACATTTGCTCGCGCGAATACAAGAGCCGCATCTACGACGGCGAGGTCAAAGGTCTTTCCGTGGTGAAACCGTTTGTCGGCGTCAACGCCGATGTACCGTCCGACGCCACCGTTATGCGTATCGAATACAACAAGGATCGCGGTGCTATTCTGGCTGAAGGGATCAATCCGTGGTTCTCGGATATCGACACCTATCACATGACCGCGTCAGTGATCGACGAATCCATCCGCCGCGTCATCAGCGTCGGTGGACGTCTTGACCGCATCGCGATTCTCGATAACTTCTGCTGGCCCGATCCGGTGCAGTCACCCAAGACGCCGGACGGCGAATATAAAATGGCTCAGCTCGTCCGCTCCAACAAAGCGCTCTACGACTATACCATCGCGTTCGGCACGCCTGCGGTGTCCGGCAAGGACTCCTGCAAAAACGACTCGACCCGCGGCGGCAAGAAAATTTCCATTCCGCCGACGCTGCTCATTTCGTCGATCGGCCAGATCGATGACGTCCGCAAAGCCGTCACCATGCCGCTTAAAGAAGCGGGCAGTTTGATTTATATGGTCGGCATGACGAAGAATGAACTCGGCGCTTCCGAGTGGAACCGTATGCTCGCCGAAGAGCAGGGTAATCCGTGGAACTACGGCGGCGACGTGCCGACCGTGGACGCTAAAGCCGCGCTGGCGATTTACCGCGCGATGAATCAGGCAACCGAAGAAGGAATTCTGCTTTCATCGCACACGCCGTCCAAGGGCGGACTGGCTGTCGGCTTCGCACTCATCTGTATGGGCGGCGGCCTCGGCGCGGAAATTGATCTGGCGAAAGTCCCGACGCCCGGAAAGCGGAAACTCAAAGACGACTCGATTTTCTTCTCTGAATCGAACAGCCGTTTCATCGTTTCGGTAAAACCGGAAAACGTTGCGCGCTTCGAAACGCTGTTCGCCGGACTGCCGGTTGCGCAGATCGGAACCGTCACGGCGGATAAGAAGCTGACCGTCAAAGGTGTCAAAGGCGCAACGCGCATCGACACCGATCTCGAAACGCTCCGCAAGCCATTCAAGAAAACGCTCTACGGCATTTGATGAACATCGTTTTGTCAGCAAATATGCAAAATACAACGAATACATTAATCATACCTTGCCATATCAGGAACCAGCGGGACGTTGATTGCCTTTACCGGTTACTGGACAGCGTGCAAAGACAGAGCAGGCCGTTTACAAAGGTATTTGTTGTCGACGATGCGAGTCCTTACCCCTACGAATTCAACTACGACTTTGCGGAGTTGATCAGATTGTCCGACAACGGGGGGCCGGCCAAGGCTCGGAATGTCGGTATCGATCTGTCGCTGTCGCTCGGAGCGCGGAACCTAATGTTTACGGACCATGACTGCGTACTGGATGGGGGGTGGCACGAGAGCATGTCCTCTTTCCTTGAGGATACGCGGTTTGGAGCCGCCGGGGGGATGACCTATTCCTTTGGAAAAACCATTTACGACTATTACCATAACGTGAACGGAACCCTTAACGGGAAATGGCTACTACCCGAGAAACAGGAACTCTGGTATATGCCGTCACTCAACTTCGCGATGAAGGCCGAAGTGGCGCGAGATTTCCGTTTCGACGAGGCATTTCCCACTGCGGCAGGGGAGGACGTGGATCTTTGCTTGCGCCTGCGGAGCAAGTATAAAATTGGGTTTTGCAGGAAAGCTAAGCTCTGGCACGACTACGGGTACAATGGCATCCTGTCGGGGCTGCTCCGGTTCATCAAGCTGTTCATGAAATACAAGAGTTCAAGCGCGACACTGTACGAAGGCCACACGGTGTTGCTCTGGGACGAATCCGAAGCCATCCATTCTGGAAACACATATGAGCCTCATCTACAGTGAACGGTTTATGAATTCGAATTTTCGCGCTGCGTTCGCCGACTACTTGGGCGAGATGCGGCATTTCTGTCGCAAGATTGACAGGTGGCACTTGCTCCTTCCTCTTTTGTTGATGAAGACGACCGAATGGAGCATTTACCGGTGGTACAAGACTCCGGTGCGCAGGTATTACGGAGTAAAGGGAAACGAGCTGATCTACATGATCACAAGGCGCTGCAACGAACAGTGCGCCAAGTGTGGCATATGGGAGAATCCTGAGAAGGAAGAAGAACGAATAGATGTTAATGTGTTTCTCGACAGCCTTCGCGCGCTGCACAGGAATCTTTATCAGGTTACCATCACTGGGGGAGAACCGCTTCTTTTTATGGATGATGTCTTGGCCATTGCCGAAGAAGCGAGTCGGCTGGGAGTGCCGCTGTTTGTCGTTACCAATGGCACCTTGATCAACGAACGGTTTCTCGACGCGTACCAAAGGCTCGGGCATACCCTCGTCATATCATTGGATACGCTCGATGCGGAGAAGTGGCCTTCATTTAGGGGACGAGATTCCTACAGAACCGTCATGGATAATATTGCATTAGCGGGGAAAAAGCTCGGAAGTCGGCTCAAAATCCAATCCGTTGATGCCGATGAAAGCAGAGCCGGTCTTTCAGAAATCCGAAAGTTTTGCGATCACATGGGCATTGGGCATGTGATCCAGCCATACATGGATTTTGGTGGAACATGGCATGATTCAAGGGTGTTTAAAGAGAATGGGAAGGATGAGCCATGCGCAGCGAGAAAGAACATTTGCGTGTTCTTCAGCGGGCACGTTGTAAAGTGTTTCGACCACCACCGCATTCCTATCGCCAAGGAGCCTCTGGGCAATATCGCCGAAGAGGATATCGTCACGATTCTCTGTAAAACACGCTCCACCCAAGTAACACGGCAGATGAAATCCTGCAATCTGCCCTGCAAACGGCTCTCTTGTAACCTGCCTCCGGTGCTATGCAAATGACACCCGCAAAGATGCCGGATCTGATTCTCGTAAGGGGGGCTCCGGGATCGGGGAAATCCCAGACCGCCAAGGCACTTTCTAGGCATTTCCCAAAGGGGGTCAGGATGGAAGTCGACACCTTGCGCTCGATGGTGATTTCCGTGGATTGGATCAACCAATCTGAGCATATCGGAGTGCTGGCACTTTCGGCACAGACTGCCTGTGATTTTCTCAGGTTAGGATTCTGTCCAGTAATTGTGGTGGATACATTCAGCGGAGGTAAACTTGATGGCTTCCTTGAAACGATTCATGAACAGGGTTTGTCTCCGGTCGTGTCCATATTTGGACTCTACGCATCCAAAGAGGAATTAGGCAGACGGCTCCAGACCCGTGGGCCGGAGGAGTTTACGGATACGGATATCAGCTTTCGCTTAAACGAGGAAGTGTTGAGTTCAGCATATACTGGAGAATGCCAGATCAATACGACCGAGTTGACTTCCGATGAAACAGTAGCAGCTATGCTCCAATGCATGAGCATGAAACATCTCTCGGACACATCGATATGATATGTCTGATCCAATATCGCAACGGCTGGCTTCGATTCTCGGAGCCGGTCGAAGTGCTGACAGCCCGCACGCCGGATGAGGTTTTTCATCCGCCTTCGCCGGACGGCTCCGGCGTGACAGGATGCCTGCAAAAAATCGAAGAGGCGGTTCGGGAACGAGGATTGTGGGCTGCCGGTTTTGTCTCCTACGAAGCGGCCGGCGCGTTCGACGATGCACTGAAAACATATCCGCCCGGAAATCTGCCGTTGCTTTGCTTCGGGCTTTTCCGCACCGCTGAAAAAGTTCAACGGCCTGAATCGTCCGGCGCATACCAGCTCGGCGAGTGGACGCCGTCGGTGACGCGCAGTGAATATTCTGCGGCGATTGCGAAAATCAAAGAACGCATTGAGGCGGGCGACACCTATCAGGTTAATTATACCTTCCGACTGAACGCAGACTTTTCCGGTTCGCCGTTTGATTTTTTCTGCGATCTGGCCGCCGCGCAGCAGGGCCGCTATGCTGCCTTTATCGAAACCAGTGACTTCGCCATTTGTTCTGCCTCGCCGGAGCTTTTCTTTGAACTCAAGGATGGCGTAATTACCTCAAAGCCGATGAAAGGCACACTTCCGCGTGCGCTGACGGTGGAAGCCGACCGTGTCGCCGCCGAAGCACTGAAGAATTCGGCGAAGGACTGCGCGGAAAATATCATGATCGTCGATATGATCCGCAACGATATCGGGCGAATCGCTGAGTCCGGTTCGGTGGAAACCGTCAGCCGGTTCGATGTAGAAAAATATCCGACCGTCTGGCAACTGACTTCGACGGTGAAAGGGAGTCTGGTGCAGAGGCACAAAGGCACAAAGATCGCGGATGTAATGAGCGCTTTATTCCCGTGTGCGTCGATCACCGGCGCGCCGAAAGCCAAGACGATGGAAATTATCCGGAGTTTGGAAAAAGGCCCGCGCGGCGTGTACACTGGCGCAATCGGCTTTATCGCGCCGGACGGCGCGGCGCAGTTTAATGTGGCGATCCGCACAGCCGTTGTAGACCGGATTAATGGATCGGTGGAGTACGGGATTGGTGGAGGAATCGTGTGGGACTCCAATCCAGAAGAGGAATACAGGGAGGCGTTGTCTAAGGCCGCGATTCTCACTAGAAAAATGCCTGAGTTCCAATTGCTGGAAACAATGCTCTATGAGCCGGGACAGGGAATTTTTCTGCTGGAGCGCCACCTGAAACGGCTGGTGGATTCTGCGGAGTATTTTGGATTTGCAGTTAACATGGAAGCCATCTGCGCGCATCTGTGCAATCTGCGGTTTGAAATTCCGATGCGAATCCGGCTTCTGCAGGATAAAGACGGAAAATTTGAAATTCAGAAACTTGAGATTAAACGCGGTGAGGGCACTGCGTCTACGTTGGCGCTTGCAAAAGAGCCGGTCGATTCCGGCGATGTGTTTCTCTACCACAAGACGACGAACCGCTCCGTCTATGAAAACATGAAGGTGGACTTTCCTGACGAGGACGATGTGTTGCTGTTCAACGAACGTGGCGAGGTGACGGAAAGCTGTATCGCCAATGTGGTGGTTCAATTGGGTGGCCGTCTTGTGACGCCGCCGGTTTCCTGCGGCCTGCTGGCCGGAACCTTTCGCGACGAACTGCTCGCAAGAGGCGAAATCAAAGAGGCGGTTGTTTCCATTGAAGACACTAAAGCCGCCGATGAGATCTTTCTGATCAATTCCGTCCGTAAGTGGCGCAAAGTTCGGCTGATTTAAGATATCTCTTTTCCTTCTCTCCGTATATGCACTTGCCATGAATCATGGTGGCGGAGTAAAAATTCATTTGCCAGAGCGGCCACGGCAGCACGTGCCGGCAGCAGTCAGCAGAATACGGAGGAGGACGATGAGGATACATGATTTACTTGATGAATCCGTCGTAAAAGTGGGGCTAGAGAGTGTTGATAAAGAAGAGTGCTTCGAAGAGATGGTTGAACTTCTTGTCCGGGGCGAACGCATAACAGACCGGAGCGGCGCCCTGACAGCCATTCTTCTGCGGGAGGGTCAGTGTACCACCGGAATCGGCAGAGGAATTGCGGTTCCTCACGGCAAACATCCGTCCATCACCGGACTCGTCGCGGCGCTGGGTGTGTCGTTATCGGGGATTGAATTCGATGCCGTGGATACTGAGCCGGTTCATTTGGTCTTCATGCTTCTCGCCCGGAACGATGATCCCGGTCCGCACATTCAGGCACTGGCCGAAATCAGCCGGTTGCTGCTCGTCCCCGGATTCTACCGGAAAATCATCGAAGCCGGTACCGCCGGTGAAATTCTGGAGATTATCAATGCCGAGGAATAGCGCCGCCGCCATTTAAACCGGCGGAGCACGGAAGCCACAGGAGCTCATGGAATGCAGAATGTCATACACGGAGTGATGGAGGCGGAGAAAGAAGCGCGGCGGATTCTTCAGGACGCGCGGACAGAAGCCGAGCGTCTGGTCGGTGAAGCGCGCCAGCAGGCTAAGGCGAATGAGGAGCAGGCCCGAATCGATGTCCGCCGGACGGCGGATACGCTGATCGAAGATTCTGTAAAAGCGGCTGAAAACAAAAAAGCCGCACAACTGGCCCGTGCAGGTTATGCGATGGACACCGGTGTGCATATCGGCGGTCCGGTGCGGATCAGTGCTGTGAATGCCGTGGTTCAATGTGCGGCCGGGGGAAACCGGTCCGGTTGAAGGGTGTCCCGAAAATGATGCAGCGTATTCCAATGGAGAAAAATTTCCTTGCGGCCATGCTGCATGGCCGGCGCAGCCGGCTGGCGGAAACCGGGCGGCTGGACGAGCTGTGCCTTATCCATACGGTACATGAACTGGCCCGCGTTTTGTATCCCGACGAACCCGCCGCATCCGCCTCAGAGCTCCAGCGGCGGATGGCTGCCGGTCTTCTGGACGAGTTGAGCCGGCTCGCCGGAAGTACGGCGGATGACCGCCGGGCGTTTCTGCCGTGGCTGAGCGTCCGGTTCCAGATTGAAAACCTCAAGGTGATTGCCCGCGGACGTTCTACCGGCACCGCGCCTGAATCTTTGCAGCAGCACCTGATTACGCTGCCCCGCGATCTGGCGCTCGACGTGCCGAAACTTCTTGCGGCCGAGTCGTCCGCCGCCTTTTTTGCGCGGATTCCAAATCCGGTTTTGTGCAGGCGCCTGCGGGCTGTCGATATTCCCTCCGGCACATTCTATCTGGAAGCCGCCCTTGATCATGCTTATCTTAGCGAACTGGTTTTCCGGGCGCACGGAATTGCCGGGGATGACCGGCTGCCGGTTCTGTCCGCCGTCCGGCAGGAGGCCGGCATCTTCCATCTCATGCTGGCGGTGCGCGGCAAATTCGGCTACGGCCTGAAGCCGGAAACACTGATTGGACTGCATGTGCGCGACGGAGCACTGACGCACGACCGTTTTGCCGCCATGCTGTCCGCCGGCGACCTTGAGGCGGTTGCGGATCTGGCGTTTGGCCGGGTGATCGATGTGCGGCCAAAAACCGCCGATCCGGCGGCGCTGGAAATTCTGGCGTGGAACCGTTTGCTGCGGCTGGCCAATAAGGCCTTTCGTCAGGGACATATGGGAATGGGCGCGGTGATCGGTTACACGATTCTGCGCCGCGTGGAGCTGGCGAATCTGATTACGTTGTGTGACGGCATCCGGATTGGAATCGCGCCCGGTGTGCTGCGTGCGCGGCTGATTCCCCGCACTGTTGAGGAGGCTGCCCATGTTTAGCGCGGCTCCCATGATGCGGTTGCGTGCGGTGGTTCTCGTGCGGGATGAACGCACTGTACTGCGCGGTCTCGGTGAACTGGGGGTTATACAGCTTGTGCGAACCAAGGCCGGGCCGGATACCGCGCCGCTCGCTCCGCCCGACTATGCTCCCGAACGCGCCCGGGGCGAAGCGTTACGGACGCGTGTTGCCGAACTGCGGCGACGTCTCGAAATTTCACCGCCTCCCGGTATTCGTTCCGAATTTAAAATTTTAACCCTGGCGGAAATCGAAGAAGCGCTTCTCGTGCTCGAACAGCACGCCGGCGGTTTGATTAAGAAGCGCGACGCGCTTCAGAATCAATGGGGGCAGGTCGCTGCGCTGGTTGAGCAAATGGAAACTTATCGGAGCGCTGAAATTCCGTTTGATCAACTGGATGAAAGCTCCTTTCTTCACTTTGCCATAGGCCGCATGCCGGAGGGTAATCTGGATGCGCTCCGGGAAAAGACCGGTGATAACGTGGTGCTGCTGCCGCTGCCGGGAGATGCGAATGCGCTGGTGGCGATAACCAGCCGCAAGGGCCGGTATGCACTCGACACGGCGCTGCAACAGACGGGTTTTCAGCGCGAGAAAGTTTCCGTGCCGGAGGGTCAGACTCCTGCGCTGATTGCCGAAGAAGGCGGCAAGGAACAGGCGCGGCTGGCGGCAGAGTTGAAACAGGTGCAGTCAGAACTGGCCGGACTCGCCGAATCCACGGCTCCGGTGCTGACGGAGATGGATCGGGCTGTCGACACCGAACTGCGGATGCTGGCGGCGCAGGAAAGTTTTCCGCACACAGCGGCCACCGTCCTGATGACGGGCTGGGTTCCGGCGGCCGAGTTGCCGTCTGTCGAGCAGCGGCTCAAGCAGCTCACCGGCGGGCGCTGCGTGATTGAATCAACGCCGCCGGGCGGTGTGCCGGACGGAGAGATTCCGGTACTGTTGCGGCATCCGCGCCTGTTGCGTCCGTTTGAGATGCTGACCACCGGCTACGGTGTTCCCGGTTATCGCGAGCTGGAGCCGACGCTGTTTGTGGCGATCACTTTTGTGCTGATGTTCGGCATGATGTTCGGCGATACGGGACACGGCGCGGTCTTGGTGCTCGGAGGTCTCGCCGCGTGGCTGACGGGGCATGTACGCAAGGTGCGCGATCTCGGAATTCTGATAATGCTGGCGGGCGCTTCGAGTATGGTTTTCGGACTGGTTTACGGCAGCTTCTTCGGGCTGGAACGGTTTAAAAAATATGCGCTCTGGCACGATCCGCTTGAGGGCGACCCGATGAGTCTGATGGGTGCCGCCATTGGTGTCGGTGTGCTCATTATCAGCCTCGGGCTGATTCTCAACATGATCAACCGTTTCCGGAAGCGCGACTTCGCGGGCGGCTTTCTCGACAAGTTCGGCGTGGCCGGCGCGCTGTTCTACTGGGGCGTGCTGGCACTGTTGCTGAAGTATGCGGCGCTGAAACGCAGCGGACTGTCGGGCATGGCGCTGATACTGGTGGTTGCGCTGCCGCTGACCGTCTGGGTGCTGAAAGAACCGGTTGCCTATGTCCTTAAAAGCCGCCGCGGACCGGCCGGTGCGCACAGCGGAAGTTTTTTTGAAGCGGTCATGGAATCCTGCGTCGAAGCGTTCGAAGCGGTGCTCGGCTATATGGCCAACACGATCAGCTTTGTGCGTCTGGCGGCGTACGCCATGAGCCACGCCGCCATTCTCATGGCGACGTTTGTCATGGCCGCTGAAGTGAAAAAGGCGGCGGGCGGCGGCGTGCTCAGCGTGCTGGTGATCATCGCCGGCAATCTCATTGCGATTCTGCTGGAAGGCATTATCGCCGCCGTGCAGACGCTGCGTCTCGAGTACTACGAATTCTTTGGCAAGTTTTTTTCCGGTGACGGACATCCCTTTATGCCGTTCCGCCTCGGCGCGGCGGATGAGAAGCAAACAGACAGAAGATCAAAAGCCGGCGCGGCGGTTCCGCGCGGCAAGCAGGGAAAGGAAGATCAGTATGAAAAGACGTTATAAAATAATTCCGCTGACTCTGATGGGCATGGCGGTATCGGCGGCCCCGGCGATGGCAGAGACAGCGGCGGCCGGTGCGAACGATCCCAACCGGACGATCGGTCTGGCGCTCGCCGCCGGGATCACCATGGGACTGAGTGTGATCGGTTCCGGGATGGCGGTCGGCCGCATCGGCGCGGCGGCGATGGGCGCGGCGGCGGAGAAGCCGGAACTGCTCACCCGCAGTCTGCTGTTCGTGGCGCTCGCTGAAGGGCTGGCGGTGCTCGGATTCGCCATTGCGATCATGCTCGTTCAGAAAATCTAACCGGCAGGAATCACCATGAAATTTCACTGCATCGCCGACGAAGATACGGTCCGGGGATTCCGGCTGGCCGGTGTCGAGGGCGAAGCCGTGAGTACGGCGGCGGAGACGGAGCAGGCGGTCCGGCGGGTGGCGGAAAATCCGGACATTGGAATTCTGATTCTTACCGATCTGGTCGCCGCCGAAATCCGTCCGCTCGTCGATGACATCCGGGTAAACCGCGCGCGTCCGCTGATCACCGAGATTCCGGGGCCGGACGGTCCGATGCCGGGCCGCAAAACGCTCCGGCAGCTGGTTCAGGAGGCGGTGGGTATTCGCATCGGGCAGGAGGAAAATACATAATGGCTAAGAACGAACAGCAGCCGCAGGATGTGCTGCGGGAAGAAATTATTGCCGATGCGCAACGGCAGGCGGAGCGCGCCTTGCAGCATGCCCGGAAGGAAGCCGCCGAAATCGCCGAAACGGCTGCCGCGCAACTCAGCGAGTGGAGCAGCCGTCAGCTTGATATCGCGCGCGCCGAAGCCAAGCGGCTTGCCGATATGATTCTGGCCGGACTGCCGGTTGAAACCGGACGGCTGCGCGCCAACCGGATCGAGTCATTGCTTCAATCGATTTATGAAGAAGCCCGCCAGCGGCTGATTTCGCGCGAAGGTTTGGATTGCCGCCAGATGCTTATCGATCTTTCCGCCGAAGCAATCCGCGGCATGTCCGGCAACCGGTTTTCTGTTTCTCTGCCGGAGGCTGACCGCCAGTTGCTGGGCGACGGCGAACTCGACGCGATCCGGCGCGCTGCGGGCCGTCCGGATTTGGAGCTGGAAATTATTGGTGATCCGGCAAGCCGTGACGCGGGACCGGTTGTGCGCGGCAGCGGAGGTGATGAGTTCTGGGACAACCGGTTGATCCAAAGATTGGAACGTCTGTGGCCGGCGATGCGGCAGGAGATCGCCGTGTACACCGCGCTGGTTGAACCGGCGGAATCAAAAGGAGAGACACCATGACTGTCGAGACCAAACCGGACGGCGCCATAGCGACGCGGATCAGCGGCCCCATCGTCACGGCGTCCGGTATGCAGGACGCGCAGATGTACGAAATGGTGCAGGTGGGCGATGAGGGTTTGGCCGGCGAGGTGGTCCGGCTGCACGGCGGTTTCGCCACGATCCAGGTTTATGAAGATACGACCATGCTGAAGCCGGGCGCGCCGATACGCCGCACCGGCGCGCCGCTTTCTGTCTGGCTCGGCCCTGGACTTGTCGGAAATATTTACGACGGTATTCAGCGCCCGCTGCCCGGCATCCGGGCGCACAGCGGCGCGTGGATCCGGCGCGGCGAAAAAGTTGATCCGCTTGATACCGCGAAGCGCTGGCCGTTCCGTCCGTCCGTGAAAACCGGCGATACAGTTTCGGCGGGCACCGTCCTTGGCGTGGTGGATGAAACCGCGCTGGTCGAACATCGGATCATGGTTCCGCCCGGCGTCTCCGGCGTTGTCCGCTCGGTGGCCGCCGAAGGCGCTTATGCGCTGCTCGATATTATTGCGCAGATCGATACGCCCGGCGGATTGCGCGAGCTGTCGATGCTTCAGAAATGGCCGGTGCGACAGCCGCGGCCTATCCGCGAGCGGATACGCATTGTCGAGCCGCTGATTACCGGTCAGAGGATCATCGACACATTTTTTCCTCTCGGCAAGGGTGGCACCGCCGCCATTCCCGGCGGCTTCGGCACCGGCAAGACGATCACGCAGCACCAGCTCGCCAAATGGTCCGACGCCGACCTGATCGTTTATATCGGCTGCGGTGAGCGCGGTAATGAAATGACGGAAGTGTTGCGCGAGTTTCCCGAGTTGAAAGATCCGCGCTCCGGACGTCCGCTGATGGAGCGGACCATTCTCATTGCCAACACGTCGAACATGCCGGTCGCGGCGCGCGAAGTTTCGATCTATACCGGCATCACGCTGGCGGAATACTACCGCGACCAGGGACTTAGTGTTGCTGTTTTTGCCGACTCCACCAGCCGGTGGGCGGAAGCGCTGCGCGAGCTGTCGGCGCGTCTCGAAGAGATGCCGGCGGAAGAAGGATTCCCGGCGACACTGCCGACCCGGCTGGCTCAGTTTTATGAGCGCGGCGGAGCGGTCACCACGCTCAACGGCGGGCGCGGTTCCATTAGTATTGTCGGCGCGGTCAGTCCGCCGGGAGGCGATTTTTCCGAACCGGTCACGCAGCACACACGCCGGTTCATCCGGTGCTTCTGGGCGCTCGATAGCGAGCTGGCCAACGCGCGCCACTATCCGTCGATTCACTGGTTGCGCTCCTATTCGGAATATGTCGAAGACATTGCCGGATGGTGGGCGAAGCGCGCCGCTGACTGGGGCGAGCTGCGCGCGGAGGCGCTGAAAGTTTTGCAGCGTGAAGACCGCCTGCAGCAGATTGTTAAACTCGTCGGCCCGGACGTTCTGCCCGACTCGCAGCGGCTGATTTTGTTTGTGGCGGATATTCTGAAAAACGGATTCCTGACTCAGAGCGCTTTTGATGAAAAGGATATGTACTGCTCGCCGGAACGGCAGATGGCGATTCTGCGGATGATCCTGACGCTCTACCGGCGCGGAGCCGATTTGATTCAGAGCGGCGCACCGCTGGTGAAGCTGCAGCAGCTCGGCTGCATTCAGAAAATCGTCCGCGCGAAATCATCTTTCGGTAACGACGAACTGGCGGCCGTCCGGACATTGGAAGCGGAGATGAACGGCGAGCTGGATGCGCTGGCCAAAGAATATGAACGGAAGGGATCGTAGTCATGGATGAGTTCCGTCTGAAGACAAAGGATTGTGGGCTGCAGTACGTCGGGTCGGAAAAGATCGACGGCCCGCTGGTGGCGGTCGAACGCATCCGCGACGTCGGCTACGACGAGACCGTTGAAATTATTGATGCGGACGGCCACCGGCGGTTCGGCCGTGTGCTGGATATTTCCGATAAGCAGGCGGTGGTGCAGGTGCTGGAAGGAACGACCGGGCTGTCGAACCGGACGTTGCGCGCCCGCTTTCTCGGCGAAAGTTTCCGGCTGCCGGTTTCGCGCAATATGCTCGGCCGCGTATTTGACGGACTCGGACGTCCCGTCGACGGCGGGCCGCCGCCGCTTTCCGCCGACCGGCGCGACATCAACGGCATGCCGATCAATCCGGATGCGCGGTGCTATCCGCGCGAATTTATTCAAACCGGGATTTCGGCCATCGACGGTATGAACGCGCTCGTCCGCGGGCAGAAGCTGCCGATTTTTTCCGGCAACGGTCTGCCGCACGACCGCGTGTCAGCCCAGATTGTCCGGCAGGCGCGGCTGCTCGAAGGTGACGCCGGATTTTCGATTGTCTTCGGCGCGATGGGTGTGAAGCACGACGTGGCGCAGTATTTCATCCGCAACTTCGAAGAGTCAGGCGTGCTGTCGCGTGTGGCGATGTTTCTGTCGCTGGCCGATGCGCCCAGCGTGGAGCGGCTGCTCACGCCGCGCTGCGCGCTGACGATGGCCGAATATCTGGCGTTCGACTGCGGCCAGCATGTTCTCGTGCTGCTGACCGACATGACGAACTATTGCGAAAGCCTGCGCGAAATCGGTACCGCCCGCGGCGAGATTCCGGGCCGCAAAGGGTATCCCGGTTATCTCTATTCCGACCTTGCCAGTCTGTACGAACGGGCGGGCCGGATCGACGGCTCCACCGGTTCGATCACGCAGATGGCGATTCTGACGATGCCGTCCGACGATATCAGCCATCCGGTTCCGGATCTGACCGGTTATATCACCGAAGGTCAGATCGTGCTGGATCGCGACCTGTTCCAGCGCTCGGTCTATCCGCCGATCGCCGGGCTGCCGAGTCTCTCGCGGCTGATGAAGGACGGCGTCGGTAAAGGCTATACGCGCGACGACCATCCGGCGCTGGCGAGCCAGCTGTTCGCCTGCTATGCGCGGGTCAAGCGGGTGCGCGGGCTGGCCGATGTGGTCGGCGAAGAAGAGCTGAGCGCCATCGACAAGCTGTACATGAAATTCGGCGAGGCGTTTGAACACCGGTTCCTCAATCAGGGCGAATACGAAAACCGGAGCATCGCCGCCACGCTCGATCTCGGCTGGGAGATGCTTTCGCTGCTGCCGCGCAGTGAGCTGCAGCGGCTCAGCGATTCGATGCTGGACGCACATTACCGGCCCGCCACATCCGGAACCGTTGCCGCGAAAGAGGGAATTTAACGCATGGCCAAACTGAACATAGCGCCGACCAAGTCGAGTTATCTGTCGCTGAAGCGCCAGCTTGAGTTTGCCGAGGAAGGGTTCGAGCTGCTTGATCAGAAACGGCAGATCCTGATTTATGAGCTGATGAGCCGTCTGGGCCGTGCCCGTGAAGCCGAGCGCGTAATGGCCGCAGCTCTGGCGTCAGCCTATGCGGCGCTGCGTATGGCGGTGCTGGATGTCGGGTCGGATGCGATCGATCGCGCCGCGCTGGCCGTGCCGGCGGATTGTCCGCTGGAAATTGAAGACCAGAATCTGGCGGGTACACGGATTCCCAAGGCAACGGCGCAAACGAATCCGGCGGGCGCCCGGTTCGGTATCGGCGGAACCTCGGCCAGCGCCGATGCGGCGATGTTGCGGTTCAACGAGGTGCTGGCGCGGCTGGCCGAACTGGCCGAGCTGGAAAACGCGGTGCTGCGCCTGTCGCGCGAGCTGCGCAAAACCCAGCGCCGCTGCAACGCGCTTTCTAAAATGTTTATTCCGGATTTCCGTGAAACCATTCACTACATCACACCAAGTCTCGAAGAACGTGAGCGCGAATCCTTTGTCATTCACAAGATGATCAGGCATCGGCTTGCGACTGAACGGGAGGAAGGATCGAGCCATGGATAAAACAAATCCTGTGCAGCACATTATGATTCTGGTTGACGGAACAGGAGCCTCGTTTCGCGCCGCCGACTTTGCTATTGCCATGGCCTGTACGCTTCCGGCGAAACTGACCGCCATGGCCGTGGTGGAGACCGAAACCCTGCGTCAGCTGCTTCATGTAAAAATTCTTTCCATTGCGGAGATGGCCGAATTTGAAAAGGAACTCCAATGCAGTCTGGAGCGGCAGATTGCCGAGGTGCGCGAGTGTGCGCTGCGCAAAAATCTCACCATCGATGCGGTGATTGTCGCGGGCAACAGTGAAGAAATGATTCAGAGGGAAGTGGAGGCGCGCGAGGTGGATCTGATTGTCCTGAGCGGATTCCACTCGAGCCGCGCGTCGCGCGACCTGCTGACCCGCCAGCGCCAGCAGATTGTCGATCATGTCTCCTGTCCGGTTGTTGTCGTTAAATAAACCGCTCGCAAATGGCGCAAGGTTTCGCTTAACTGGGCGGCCTTATTATGAAACCGAAAATTTTGATTATTACAGGCTACGGGGTGAACTGCGAGGCGGAGTCGTCGCGGGCGTGGGAACTGGCGGGCGCGGAACCGGTTAAGGTTCATCTGAACGATCTGCTCGACAACCCGGCGCAGATGCGCGATTTCCGCGGACTGATGTTTATCGGCGGCTTTTCCTACGGCGACCACATGACCAGCGGCCACGTTTTCGCTCTGCGGGTGAAGCACCATCTGCGCGAGGAACTCCAGAAGTTTATCGACGACGGCAAAATCATCCTCGGTGTCTGCAACGGGTTCCAGACGATGACCAAGATCGGTCTGCTGCCGGGGCTGAACGGCGAATACTTTGAGCCGAAAGTTTCGCTGATGCAGAACGACTGCGGCCACTTCCAGAATTTCTGGGTCAACCTGAAGTTTGAAGCCGGCTCGCCGTGCATCTTCACCAAAGGCATCGCCGGTATGCCGATGCCGGTTCGCCACGGCGAAGGCAAGATTTTCACCACGGATAAAACCGTCATTGAACAGATTGAAAAACTCGGCTGCGCCGCCGCGCGCTACGCGGACGCTTCCGGTAATCCGACCATGGATTTCCCGGCCAACCCGAACGGCTCGCTGAACGCCATCGCCGGACTGTGCGATCCGACCGGCCGCATCTTCGGCCTGATGCCGCATCCCGAGGCCTACCTTTTTTCCGAGAACCACCCGAACTGGGACGTGCAGAAGCTGAACGGCACGCTGCCCGCGCAGGGACTGGGACTCAAGCTTTTTGAAAACGGCGTGAAGTTTCTCGTCGGCTAGCCGACGGGGCCGGTTTACAGATTTTTTCCAATCATTGGAAAAGAGAGGCTCCGGGAGTTCCGGAGTTTGGAAACAGGTAGGCTTAGTTTAAAAAGGAGAAGAATTATGGCAGTCATCGACTTCGGCGGTACCAAAGAAACCGTCGTGACCCGTAAAGAGTTCCCGCTGGCCAAGGCCCGCAAAGTGCTGAAGAACGAAGTAATCGCCGTCATCGGCTACGGCGTGCAAGGTCCGGCCCAGGCGCTCAACCTGCGCGACAACGGCTTCAACGTCATTGTCGGTCAGTCCAAACAGTTCATGAAGGACTGGAACCGCGCCATCAAGGACGGCTTTGTCCCCGGCAAAACCCTATTCGAAATCGAAGAAGCAGTACAAAAGGGAACGGTCATTCAATACCTGCTTTCCGACGCCGCGCAGAAACTCTGCTGGCCGCAGATTAAGAAAAACCTGAAAGCGGGCGACGCGCTCTACTTCAGCCACGGCTTCTCGATCGTCTACAAAGATCTGACCAAAATCATTCCGCCGGCGAACGTCGACGTGATTCTGGTTGCTCCGAAAGGCTCCGGCCTGAATGTCCGCCGCAACTTCCTGACCGGCGCGGGCATCAACTCCAGCTTCGGCGTATTCCAGGACGCCACCGGCCGCGCCGAAGAGCGCTGCATGGCGCTGGGTATCGGTATCGGTTCCGGCTATCTCTTCCCGACCACCTTCGAGAAGGAAGTCACTTCCGACCTCGTCGGCGAACGCGGCATCCTGATGGGCGCGCTGGCCGGGGTGATGGAAGCGCAGTACGAAGTGCTCCGCAAAAACGGCCACAGCCCGTCCGAAGCGTTCAACGAAACGGTGGAAGAGCTCACCCAGAGCCTGATCCGTCTGGTTGACGAAAACGGCATGGACTGGATGTTCTCGAACTGCTCGGCCACCGCCCAGCGCGGCGCGCTCGACTGGTCGCCGAAGTTCAAGAAAGCCACGCTGCCGGTATTCAACGACCTCTACAAAGCGGTCAAGACGAAGTCCGAAGCCAAGCGCGTACTGAAAGTCTGCGGCGCGAAAGACTATCGCGAACGTCTGGAAAAAGAACTGAAAGCCATCCACGACTCCGAAATGTGGCAGGCCGGTGCGGCATCCCGTTCGCTCCGTCCGAAAGGCGCAGCCAAACTGATCGCTAAAGGCACCAAGGGTGTCGGCGGTCGCGCCACCAACTAAAGTCTGACTCCATCAGACAACGAAACGGGCTCCTTTGCAGGAGCCCGTTTTTTTGCACCGAAGTTCGTTCCGACATTGCAGATTGCGCGTAACTACAAGTTGTTGCGCGCAGCCGACAGATTGGATGTTTTTCTTCCGCCAAAGAGGGCCAATTCAAACACTTTGAAGAAGCAATCTACATCAGCGAAACCGATGTCCCGGAGCCACTGGCATTGCTTTGAGACCGGCGACAGAATATTTTCATTTTTATCCGGTCTCTTGTAATAGGAATTAGCGATCTCTTCTCTTTTTGCGGAAGGATCAGACCTGCTGTGGAAATTATACAAACTGTCGATGAAGAACTCATCAAACAACTCTTGTCCCGGCTGAGTTTCGGATGCGACATGCTCAAGGTTCAGAAATATTCCGCCAGGCGAGAGCAGATCGAATATCTCGGAATAGAGTTCCCGTTTGCGTTCGTCCGGCTGGTGGTGAATTGCGAAACCCGAAACAACGATGTCAAACGGACGGAGAGCCGCTACAGATTGAATCCATTGCGGTGTTGCAAAATCTACGGCGGCGATAATAGCTTGCGGTGTGGTCTTCAAGCTGTCGCGCGCCGCTTTTAGCATCGGTTCGGAGAAGTCAGCAAACATGACTTGTGCCGATGGGAATATATCTAAGAGAAATCGGCCCAGGATGCCGTCACCGCACCCAAGATCAAGAATGCGCGCAGGTGCCGGGTGCCAGAGTTGTGCGATCTTGCCAATGACGGCAAGTTGCAAGTCGGCGCCGGGAATGGCTCCTCTTACGCCTTCAAGGAATGTTTTCGTCAGTTCTTGGGTCTGCCATTGGCTCTTAAATGATTTCGTTTTCATTTACATCCAACATAATGGTTAGTCGAATTTTAATTTGCTTGGCCGAAGCGTAGGAGGCTGGCGGGCGGCTGTCAATTCGCATGAACGTAGACGCGGTGTCCTCACCGCGTTGTCTATTGCGGGGGAAACGCGATCCGCCTTCGCCTAAGGCTACGGCGCGACGCGGTGAGGACACCGCGTCTACGTTTTACAATGTGGAAGAGGCATCTTGCCTCTGGCCAGCGGCAGGGATGCCGCTTCCACACTTCCAAGCGTTGGAAACCCACCCCGGCCTTTGGCCACCCCTCCGCCGGAGGGGATTTTCTTTGCGCTTTTTGCGGCTCTGCGAGGAATATTTTAATGTGATTATGTTTTTTCGGCTAAATTCCAGAAGGCGCGGACGGCGGGGCGGGCGAGTCCGCGTTTGGTGGCGCAGAGTCCGACTTCGTAGGGATCGAGCACGGGGGCATTTTCCAATATCCGGACGTCGTCGCAGAAGGGACTTTTTTCGAGTACGAGCTGAGGGACGATGCCGATGCCGCAACCGAGCCGTACCATGGCGATGAGCGCTTCGTTGCCGGAAACTTCCGAGGTGATGTCAGGCGTGACGTTTTGTTTTTTCAGCCACTGGTCGAGCCGCTGACGGGAGAGTCCGCTGCGCGGAAGAACGAGCGGAGCGAGGCTCAAGTCGAGTTTGCCGCGTTTGAGCGGCGGCTCGGAGTTGATTCCCTGTTTGGGGGCGATGAAGACGAGCGGGATTTTGGTCAGCGGCAGAAATTCAAGTTGCGGGGCGTGGCGGTCGGGCAGGGCGGCGACGGCGAGGTCGATTTCTCCGGTGAGCACCTGTTCGACGGCCTGTTCGGCGGCACCGGTGCGGAGTTCGAGCTGAACGTCGGGGCAGGCGGCGCGGTAGGCTTCGAGTAGTTTGGGCAGCAGGCTGTAGACGGCGGTGATGGAGGCGTAGAGCGAGAGCGGGCCGCTGACGGACGGCGAGTCGTGCAGTTCCTGCTGGAGCGTCTGCCATTCCTGCCGCGCCTGCCGGGCGTAGGTCTGGAAGCGGGCGCCGGCGGGGGTGAGGGCGACGGTGCGGTTGTCGCGCACGAAGAGCGGATGACCGACTTCTTCTTCCAATCGCTGGATGGAGCGGGTCAGCGCCGATGGGCTGAGGTTGCACGCGCGGCTGGCTTTACCGAAGTGGAGGGAGTCGGCGAGGGAGAGGAACGCTTCTAGATTATGGATGTTCATGTTTGAATGGCTTTCCCTGTGTATTCCGTACTGCGTATTGCTTTTCCAGGTCGTGCCGCATGAGAGCAATACGAACATACGCAGTACGCAATACGTTGTAAAAAACGCAATACAGTATTCACATCAAATCAATTTACGCAACGACAAACTCCCGCTACACTGCGCCGCTTTTAAACCACCAACAGGAGTTTTCGTTATGGGTACAAACTATTTCAATACACTGCCGCTTCGCCGTCAGCTTCAGGAGCTGGGAACCTGCCGCTTTATGGATGCCTCGGAATTCGCCAACGGTTGTGAATACGCCAAGGGCAAAAAGATCGTGATCGTCGGCTGCGGCGCGCAGGGCTTGAATCAAGGCTTGAACCTGCGCGACAGCGGCCTGAATGTTGCCTACACGTTGCGCGCGGCGGCAATCGCTGAAAAACGTCAGTCGTGGAAAAACGCGACGGAGAACGGTTTCAATGTCGGCACCTACGAAGAAATACTGCCGACAGCTGACATCGTAATGAATCTGGCTCCGGACAAGCAGCACACGGATGTTGTTAATACGGTTGTTCCGCTGATGAAAAAAGGCGCGACGTTCTGCTACGCCCACGGTTTCAATATCGTCGAAGAAGGGGTGCAGATCCGTA